>CAMHMW010000023.1 GCA_946186335.1 uncultured Candidatus Melainabacteria bacterium | reverse complement strand
CCGGTATTCCGCCAAGCCAAATTGCAGATGTAATATATTCATCAATTAATCTTTCACGTGTTGCATCATTAGCCTTTTCTCTGGATTCTTTCAGATTTTCTTTTCTTGCAATAAGAACTTTTGACGGGACTTCTATGCAGCAGTCACGCACTAATAGTGGGTATGGGGTACTGTTATTTCCGATGGCGGATATTATATTTGTAACATTCATAATTATTTTTCCTCAATTCTTAATAGTAAAACACAACTTTTCGCTCGTAATCCCGAAGAAGTTGTGTTTTAAAGAATTGATTATATTTTTACAAGAGCATCAACAATCCTACAACCACTTCGGGCTTGTATGATGGTGATGATGATGAAAATATTTTTTGCGCTAATTAAATGATTCATTAAGAAGTTTAATTTTTTCTTCATCCTCTGTTTCAAAAAGAATTGTTTTATCTTTTGAGGTTTCCCCTTTTAATATTTTTATTGAAGTTTTCGGAATTTTAAAATTTTTGGAAAGAAAATCTATAAGTGCTTTGTTGGCCTTCCCATCAATCGGCTGGGCGGTAATTTTAATCTTAATTCCGTCATTATCTTTAATTATTTCGTTCTTTTTCGCATTTGGAGAGATTTTAAAAGTGACCTTAACTCCGTTTGTTTGCTTAGCCATACTAATTAAATAAAACAGAGTACTGTTTTTGTCAATTAAGTATATGCAGATTTCCACTAATATCTTTATATGAAATTTGGGATAACCCCTTGAAAAACACAGAAAAAAACTGTATTATTGATGTACTATGTCAGACGTCGAATCATTTAAAGAACTAAAAGAGACATTAATTAACCAGAAACACACAACAGAAGATATAGCCCTTGTGGAACAGGCATACAAGTTTGCAAAAAAAACACACGAGGGTCAGTTCAGAGTGTCGGGAGAACCGTATATTATTCACCCAGTTGAAGTGGCAAAAATTCTGGCAGGACTCGAAGTTGATACAAACACCCTAATTGCCGCATTTTTACACGATATTCTTGAAGACACAGACACAAAACCCGAAGTTATTAAAGAAATGTTCGGGGATGATGTTTTGAACCTTGTTCGGGGAGTTACAAAACTCGGACAGTTAAAATTCAAATCAAAAGAGGAAAGACAGGCCGAAAATTTCAGACGTCTGTTTATTGCAATGGCAAATGATATAAGGGTAATTTTTCTCAAACTTGCAGACCGATTACATAATATGCGAACCCTTAATTATATGTCAGAAGAAAAACAGAAAAAAATTGCCCGTGAAACCCTTGATATTTTTGCCCCGCTTGCTAACCGTCTGGGTATCTATAAAATTAAAGCAGAGTTGGAAGATTTGTCGTTAAGATATTTGGAACCCGATAAATATTATGAAATTGCACAACTTGTCGCACAAACAAAAGCAGACAGAGAATTAACCGTCAATATGCTTATTGACAAGATTTCAAAAGATGTCAAAAAAAACGGGATAAATGCACAAATTACAGGACGGGCAAAACATTATTACAGTATCTATGCAAAAATGAAACGCCAAAATATTCCCTTTAATGATCTTTACGACATTACAGCAGTGAGGGTTATAGTTGATTCCGTCAGAGAATGCTATGAAGTTTTGGGTTTAATTCACTCACAGTTTAAACCTATCCCCGGCAGATTTAAAGATTATATTGCGATGCCGAAGGGCAACATGTATCAGTCTTTGCACACATCTGTTATCGGTCCCCGTTCAAAACCGCTTGAGGTACAGATTAGGACATGGGAAATGCATCAGGTTGCGGAATATGGTGTTGCGGCACACTGGCGTTATAAAGAAAAAGGTTCTCAAAAAGCAGACAACGCATCCGATCTAAAATTTTCGTGGATGCACAAAATGGTAGAATACGAAAAAGACACAAAAAATGCAGAAGATTACGTAAAAAGCGTTAAACTTGATTTATTCTCTGATCAGGTTTTTGCTTTCACTCCGGGAGGCGATGTATTAGACCTGCCAAAGGATGCAACCCCTGTTGATTTTTCATACCGTATCCACTCGGATGTCGGACACAAAACCGTCGGAGCGTTGATAAACGGACGTATAGTTCCGCTAAACACAAAAATTCAAAACGGCGACATAGTTGAAATTCTGACATCAAAAACCCCATCCCCCCGTCTTGACTGGCTGACATTTGTCGTTACAAAACAGGCATCCCAGAAAATCAGACAGTGGTTTAAGAAAAACAACCGTGACGAACACGTTAAACTCGGCAAAGCAAACCTTGAACACGAACTAACAAAAGCCGTATTTGACGAATATATCAAAAACGGGGAATTTGAAACAGTTGCAAAATCAATGAATTACCAATCAGCAGAGGACTTGTTTGCGGCTGTCGGCTATGGCGAAACAACTACTAATAAAGTTTTAAACAAACTTAAAAAACCGGCAGAAAAAAATCCTGAGGATAACTTCCACCAATCAAACAGAAAAAGTTCAAAAAAAGATATTATCGGATTAGAGGGCTTGATGTATTCTTTTGCAATGTGCTGCTCTCCGATTCCGGGAGAGCCAATTGTCGGTGTTGTTACACGTTCAAAAGGAGTTTCGGTTCACAGAGCGGACTGCAAAACGCTTGAAACAATACCCCACGAACGTTTAATGGATATTAAATGGGCGGGCATTAACACCAATAAGACTTATCATACAACAATACGTATTGAAACCGCGGAGAAAATGGGACTGCTGAAAGATGTTATTTCAGCAATTTCAGATAATAATACCAACATTACAAACGCAAACGCAAAAACAAAAAATCACGTCGGCATTATTGAAATCGGTCTGGAACTTGATAATATTGACACTCTAAAAAAGGTTATTGCCTGTATTCAGTCATTACCCGATGTTTACAGCGTAAAACGTATCCAAACATCGTCAAGTATTGTCAAAAAGACAACCCCTGGCAAAAAACCAAAAACACAAAACGAAAGAAACAAGAAAAAATAAAGGAGCATATTATGACAATAAACACCCTTATTTGTATTGAAACATATTACTACATAGCAGTATTTGCAACTTTACTGTTTACCGTAAAACTCGCATTCTTTATGATTTTTGGAGGAAGCGGCAGTGAAGTCAGCGCAGATTTTAATTCGGAAACCGATACAGACACATCATTTAATTTTATATCCGTTCAGACCCTTCTTGCATTTTTAATGGGTTTTGGCTGGATGGGTTATGCAGCATTACAGCAATTTAATATGAAACAAGTTTCCAGTTTAATTGTTTCATTTATTGTCGGTATAATATTTATGTTTTTAGCGGCAGGACTTATGTTCTGGGTTAAAAAACTTGAAAAGAAAGTCGTAAAGGACATTAATACCGCACTTAACAGAAACGGTAAGGCATATACAAAATTTGAGCCGCACGGCACAGGTAAAATCGAAATAGAAATCAACGAACAACTTATGGTTATGGATGCCATAAACAGTACGGATGTTGAAATCAATTCATTTGAACCGATTAAGGTAATAAAAATAGAAAACAATACACTATATATAGAGAAATTCTAATCAGAAAAGGAGAAAATCATGTTTGGATTATGGCTAGCACTATCACTAATTCTCGTATCGGTTTTCGTATTTGTTGCAAACCGCTACAAAAGATGTCCGTCAAACAAAATTATAGTTGTTTACGGTAAAACAGGCGGAACAAAAACCGCAAAATGTGTCCATGGGGGCGGCACATTCATTATCCCGTTAATTCAGGATTACGGAGTTCTCTCATTAGAACCCATGACAACGGATATTGATCTTCGCGGAGCATTGTCAAAAGGAAATATCCGTGTTGCGGTACCGTCAACATTTACTTTCGGTATTTCAACAAATCCGACAATTATGATAAATGCGGCAGAACGTCTTTTGGGCTTATCAAAAAATGACGTTATAACACAGGCAAGCGACATTATTTTGGGTCAATTACGTCTTGCTATCGCAACATTGACAATTGAAGAAATTAACCAGGACAGAGAAAAATTTCTGGAACAAATTAACGCAAACGTAAATACAGAACTTAATAAAATCGGTCTTGAAATCATCAACGTAAACATCAAGGATATTACGGATGAATCCGGATATATTGATGCTATCGGTAAAAAAGCGGCAGCAGAAGCCATCAACAAAGCAAAAGTTGAAGTTGCGCAACAGGAAAAACTTGGTGCTGTCGGTGAAGCATCCGCTAACAAAGAAAAAGAAGTTCAGGTTGCACAACAATCAGCCGAAACCCAAATCGGTAAAACAAATGCTGATAAAGAACAGCGTATTAAAACAGCAGATTTGGAAGCACAGGCAGTTGAAGGTGAAAACATTGCAAAAGCAAATATCGCAGAATACAATGCAACCCTTGCGGTAAAACAGGCAAGCGCTTTCAAAGAAGGTGAAGTTGCAAAAGCAAATGCTCAGCGTGATGTTTTACTTGCCCAAAAAGAACAGGAAGAAGCTAAATTAAAGAAAGAAGAACTTGCGAGAAAAGAAGTTGAAAAATTAAAAATTCAGGTTGAAGCGGATGCCGAAGCAGAAAGACTCAGACGTGTTGCTCAAGGTCAGGCTGATGCTATAAAAGCAAAATACTTTGCGGAAGCAGAAGGTGTAAAAGCCGTTCTGGAAGCAAAAGCAAAAGGTTACCAAGACCTTGTTAAGATTTCAAATAACCGACCCGAAATAGCTACAAGCTTCTTAATGATAGAAAAACTTGAAACACTTGTTGCAAAACAGGTTGAAGCCATTAAGAATATCAAATTTGATAAGATTACGGTTTGGGACGGCGGAACAGGTTCTGCTAACGGTTCAACTACCGCAAACTTTATGAAAGATTTGATTAAGGCACTTCCTGCAATGCACGATTTGGCAGGACAGGCAGGAATTGAATTACCCGGAATTTTGGGTAAAGTTGACAGCGGAGTTACAGAAGATAAAAAAGAAGAAGAAAAAGCAGCGGAATAAGACAATTATTCATAACTGCAAAAGGCGGTCTTTTGAAAAGACCGCCTTTTTATTGTCTTAACATATTTTCAAAAACAAATATTTATAGTATAATCAGATATAAATAAGGAAATAAAATGGGTTATAAAATATTATCAAAGAGAGAACTATGTCCGAATCAATATGAAATAACAATTGATGCACCGTACGTTGTCAGAAACGCACAGGCAGGACAGTTTATTATATTCAGAGTGGAAGAAGACGGCGAAAGAGTACCTTTAACTATTGCAGATACGGATAAAGAAAAAGGCATTTTGACACTTGTATTTATGGCTGTCGGATATTCAACAAAAAAACTCGCTCAACTGGAAGTCGGGGATGAACTTGTTGACCTTGTCGGACCGCTTGGCAAACCCACAGAAATTAAAAATTACGGAACGGCAGTTTGTGTTGCAGGCGGTTATGGAGCGGCACCCTGTTATTTAATATCAAAAGCATTAAAAGATGCGGGCAATAAAGTTTATATGATAGCAGGAGCAAGAACAAAAGAACTTCTTTTCTGGGAAGATAAAATGAGAACAGCCTGCACAGAATTATATCTGACAACCGATGACGGTTCGTACGGAATTAAGGGTTTTGGAACAACCGTTTTGAAAGATATTATAGAAAAAGAAAAAGTTGATTATGTTATAGCGGTCGGACCTATGCCGATGATGAGAGCAGTTGCGGAATTGACACGTGATAAGGGCATTTATACAGAAGCCAGCATGAACCCGATTATGGTTGACGGAACGGGAATGTGCGGTGCCTGCCGTGTTACCGTCGGCGGAGAAACAAAATTTGCCTGCGTTGACGGACCTGATTTTGACGCTCACAAAATTGACTTTGACGAAGTTATTAACAGAACAAAAATATACAAAGATGAAGAACGTAAACGTTGTGAAAGTTGCAACTTATTAAAACAAGGATAGAAAATAGGAGAGTTAGTTATGGGTAAAAATGATATTCCGGTTTGTCCGTTAGTCAGTATCAATGCAGGAATTGATATGGTATGTTCACAGACAAAATGTGCTTGGTACGTACCGTCAGTAAAAAAATGTTCAATGTATCTGCTTGCATATAACGCATTATTAGATGCAAACCAGAAACAAAAACAAAACGCTGCTAAGTAATATTAGTATAATTGACTTATACCCTTTTGCATAAGCAGGAGGGTATAATATCATGAAACTGAGAGGTTTTTATGAAAATAGCATTGTGCATAAAACAGGTACCCGACACAACAGACATAAAATGGACAGAAAATAATACCATTCAGCGAGAGGGTGTAGAAAGCGTAATAAATCCTTATGATATTTACGCAACCGAACTCGCCCTGAAAATTAAAGAACAGGTTTCAGGTTCTTCAATTACCGTTTTTACAATGGGACCCGCGCAGGCTGAGAGCATGCTCAGAAAAGTATTGGCTCTGGGGTGTGATAATGCGGTATTAATTTCCGACAGAAAATTTGCGGGAGCAGATACCTTTGCAACAGGACAAACTATTTCCCGTGCTATAAGGACAGTCTTACCTGATTTTGATTTAATAGTGTGCGGGCAGTTCGCAGTTGACGGCGATACCGCACAAACAGGTCCGAGTATTGCAAATTTCCTTGATATTCCACAGGTAACTTATGTTCAGGACATTGTTAATGCGGAAGAAAAAACTCTGACTTTAACAAAAACCGCAGATGACGGAATTGAAACCGTCAGAGTAACACTACCCGCACTTATCTGCGTTATGACACAGCAATTTGAGCCAAAACGACCGCTGATAAACGGTATAATTTCGGCATCAAAAAAGGAAATCAAAGTATGCACAATGGAAGATATCGGGTTAAGTGCCGAAAAATGCGGACTCAAAGGTTCACCGACCTATGTCAGCAAGGCATTTCGCAACCAGTCAAACCACAATGCACAAAAGTTTAAAATGAATGTTCAGGATAGCGTAAACCTTTTGAAAGAAAAAATTGAAGGACTCAAATAATATGCCAAACGAAAACAATTCGGGAATTTTAATATACGCACAGAAAAACAGGGACGGGTATATCCATACCGTATTTTTTGAACTTCTTAATAAGGCAAAAGAACTTGCTCAAAAACTGGGCGGAGTTGATGTTAATGCGGTTATTTTTACCTCGCCGGGACAAATTGACGGGTATAAAGAAGCGTTTTCAAATATGGGAGTGAATAAGGTTTTCTATTTTGAGGATGAAAGATTTAAAAACTATTCAACCGAATACTATTCAAAACTAATAGTTGAACTGGTTAAAGAAACCCGACCCGAAATTATGCTTGTGGGTGCAACCAATGAGGGCAGAGATTTAGCCCCGAGAATATCCGGTGCGCTTGCAACGGGACTTACGGCAGACTGCACAGGGCTTGATATAAACGAAAACGGACAGCTTGCGGCAACCCGTCCGACATTTGGCGGGCAGCTTATGGCGACAATTCTTTGTAAAACATACCCCCAAATGGCAACCGTTCGCCCGAATGTCTTTAAGGTTAACCCAGTCAATAATTATGTGCAAACAGAATTTATACAACGTGCGGTAACTCTTAACGGAATAAACGACAGAGTGGAGATTATTGAATTTAAGAAGAATGTTCAAAACGTTATAAACGAACTTGATTCAGCTGAAATTATTGTTGCAGGAGGCAGGGGACTCAAAAATGAAGCAGGATTCAAACTTCTGAAACAGTTTGCGGATAAAATCGGAGCATCTGTCGGTGCCACAAGAGTTGCGGTTGAAATGGGACTTGCGCCCCAATCTGCTCAAATCGGACAGACGGGTAAAACCGTTACCCCCAGAATATACATAGCCTGCGGAATTTCAGGCGCAATTCAACATACAATAGGGATGGAAAATTCCGCACATATTATTGCAATAAACAACGATGAAAATGCCCCGATTTTTGATATTGCAGATACCGGAATTGTCGGAGATTTCTTTGAAATCATACCCGAATTTCTGAAAGAATAATTATACGTGTTGGGCTGAAAGCCCAACTTACATACTTGGGAACGTATATTTACTCTAAACAAACTAAACCACGGTCGCAAAGTACATTTATCACAAAATACCAAAGACACACAAACTAAACCACGGTAGGTAACATACATTTACCCCCTAGTCAACGTCAACAGGGGCACGGAGTATTTTTTCAATCGCTTCTCTTGCGGTAAAGACAAGTGCCTCCGGCACGTTATCTATGACGGTGAACTGCCTCAAAACATCAACAACCCGTTTAAATGCTCTTACGATATCCCCTTCACCCATATCTATCTGTTCTGTAACAGTTTCCCATTCGGCACCTTCAACCCAGAGTTCAATGAGCGAACTAAAATACGGGTTTATATATAGGGGTGAATCAATATCATATTGAGTTTGTTTTTTATAAAGTTTTTTCTTGATATTGCGGATTAAATTAAGAGTTTTTCTGACAGGTTCAGAAAACGGAATATACGGAATATCCATTCTTAAATCTTCCGTTGTCAGAGCACAAATAACTCCTGCCAACTGCGACGGGGTGAGATTTTCCAAAATTCCCGAGAAAATAATTTCCGCAAGATACAATTCATTTTCTGAACGAATTTGGGAGGTTGATTTTCCCCGTTCTGTCGGGTAATCTTTTTGAATATAGCCGTAATCCTCAAGAATAGCCTTGTGCGCCAAAAACTTGTTCCAGTAAATATCTTTTTGATTTTCAATTTCTTTTTCAAGTTTTCTCTTTTTTGAAATAAGACGCTGTGAAACCTCCAAATCTTTTGAATGACGTTTGTATTTGTTGCAGTGTTCACAGGCAAAACTCTGCATTCTCCTTAATTCTTCCTTGTTCTTTTCACCAAACTCAATAACCTCGGGAGATAGCGAACGTTTTTTATTCTTTTCCTGACGAAGAATTTTTTTATAAGTTTGTCTGTTCTGAACATAAATAAATCTTGCTTTGTCAAATTCTCTCAAATCATCATCAGTTAACTTATAGGGACACACAAACGCACGGGACTTCAACTCATTTTCATATTCTTCAAGCTGCTGTAAAATCGGTTTTAACCTGAAATCAGAAGAATAATACCCGAAACTTTTTAATATAAGTTCTTTTGATTCTTCAAGTGAAAATCTTTGAAGCAGATTTAAAACCATTGAATAAGATGGGGAGAAACGGCTTTCCAGAGGATTCGAACCGCTTGAAACAAGTTCCGCAACTTCCTCAGGTGTCTGGAAAGATGTTCCGACAATTGTCACATAACCAACTTCATCCATTCCCCTACGTCCCGCACGCCCTGACATCTGCAAAAATTCATTTGCAGTAAGCATTCTGTGACCTGAGTCTGTTCTTTTGCTGGCAGAACTTATAACAGTAGAACGCGCAGGCATATTTATACCGGCTGCAAGGGTTTCTGTTGCAAACACTACTTTTATTAAGCCCTGCTGAAAAAGTTTTTCAACAAGATTTTTCCACCCCGGTAAAAGTCCCGCATGATGAGATGCAACCCCCTGAATAAGATATTCTGTATGTTTATTACCGTACAGGTGAGGATTATCCGCAATAAATTCGTCAATAAACTGTTTGATTCTTTCCTGTTCTTCTTTTGTATTCAAACCCAAACCCGAACATCTTTCCATTTGTTCATCGCATTTTTTACGGGAAAAAGTAAAATAAATTGCCGGAAGCATATCCGCCTCTGCCAGATTTGAAACAATTTGTTTAACGTAAGATTTTTTACGTTTATCTTTACCTTTTGCCCACTGAGGTTTTTCGGGACGAATTTTTTTATTTAATTTACCTTCCGGAGTAAACAAAGGCAAAAGTTTAAACGGCTGAGAAGAATCAAAATAATAAAATCTCAGAGGAACAGGACGGAAATCAGTATTTACAAGAGTTGTTTTGGAATGAACGGTATTTATCCAGTCTGTCAAATCCTGACAGTTTGCAACTGTTGCCGACAGAGCAATTATCTGAATATTTGTCGGACAGTAGATAATACTTTCTTCCCAAACAGTTCCCCTTTGTTCATCATTCATATAGTGAACTTCGTCTAATACGACATATCTGACATCTTTAAGGTTATCCGCAACCGCCCCGAAATTCGTTCCGTAAAGCATATTTCGGAAAACTTCCGTTGTCATAATAACAATTTGGGCACCCCTGTTTATTGAGGTATCACCGGTTAAAAGACCGACCTTATCGTAGCCGTATTTTTCGCCAAAATCATAAAACTTCTGATTCGAAAGCGCCTTTAGAGGTGTTGTATAAAATATACGAACACCCTGCTCTAATGCACGATGTATTGCATGCTGAGCAATGACGGTTTTTCCCGCACCAGTCGGAGCACATACAACAACGCTTTCCCCGTTATCAATAACCTGACAGGCTTCTTTTTGAAAATCGTCTAACTCAAACGGAAATTCATACATCACATTTACTATCCTTTTCAGATATTATAACATAGATTAAAACTATTTTGGCAAAAAATAAAATGTTCGGATTTAATATAAATACAAAATAATAATGAAAGGGGAAATACATGCAAACAAATTTGAACACCTACAAATTAACATCAAATAATTCACATCCGACTTTCGGAATGATTCACTATGAAGGAGCAGAAGATACTCTGAGAAAAGTTCTGTCTTCTGCGGATTTAAAAACCTTTCGTACTATGGTTAATAACCGCAGTCAGGACAGTTTTGTAAACTTAATTCTTTTCGGCAACGGGAAAAAACTTGCCGCAAATGTTGCTGACGGGGAAATGTTAAAAGGTGAAGAAATTCAATGTAAATCATACTCTCAGCATTTTTGGGAATCTGCGATGGATTTTATAACCAGAATGATTAAAAAAGTTGATAAAAGAACCCCGGAAGTTGAAGAACTCGTAGCAAAACAAGATTTTGATTTCAAAGGATAAAAACATGAGGATAAATTTTAATACAAACTATGACAGGCAAACTAATACCTCTTTTCAGGGCTTTCATTTCCCCTATGAAGTTGAAAGCATTGTATTATCGCGAGCAGCAGGAAAAAAACAAAAAGCGACAGTTGAGGAAATCAGAACTCTTATGACTGAATTCGACAACAAACAAGTTATGATAGATTTAATGACAGACCCGACAGGACATCATCTTGAAGGCTCAGTATATGACGGTCAATCATATTATGAACACTTCAAAGAGGGTTGGTTTAGCGAAACCTTCCGAAGCCCGCTCGGTTTCATTAGAAGACTTGTAAAAAAAGCACGCAAGGTTGAAGAAATTAACGATGCAAAAGCGGAAGTGGAAAACTCTATAAAAACAGCCCCAAGACATCATTTTGAAAGTTATAAAATATAATAAAAAGGCATCATTCATAACCTGAATGATGCCTTTTATACAATTACGATTTTATATCTTATCAAAGCCTGTGTATTTTCTTAACACCTCAGGAATAATAATTGTTCCGTCAGGCTGCTGGAAGTTTTCCACAATTGCGGCAAAGGTTCTGCCGACAGCAAGTCCTGAGCCGTTAATCGTGTGAACAAATCTTGTTTTTCCGGTTGCTTTTTCCTTATAACGGATATTTGCTCTGCGTGCCTGATAATCACCATAGTTTGAACAACTTGAAATTTCCTTATAATCATTATAAGAAGGCATCCAAACTTCTAAATCCCAGCACTTGTTTGCGCTAAAACCTATATCAGCACTGCACAAAGCGACTTTCCTGTACGGCAGGCCCAAAAGTTGAAGCATTCTTTCCCCGTCAGCCGTTAGTTTTGCATGCTCATCAGGAGAAGTTTCAGGGGTTGTGTATTTAACCATCTCAACCTTATTGAACTGGTGTACTCTGATTAAACCTCTGGTATCTTTACCCGCAGAACCTGCCTCACGTCTGAAACACGGAGTATATGCAGTCATATACATCGGCAAATCATCCTCCGATAGAATTTCTCCCGCATAAATGTTTGTTACGGGAACTTCTGCTGTCGGTATTAAATATAAATCTTCATCAACACATTTATACATATCTTCTTTAAATTTCGGCAACTGTCCTGTCCCTGTCATAGTTGCGGCATTTGCCATAAACGGAGGCAGAATTTCTTCATAGCCTTCATTTAAAGTGTGTTCGTCAAGGAAAAAGTTTATAATTGCACGTTCCAGTTTCGCGCCTTTCCCTCTGTATAATGTAAAACGTGACTGAGAAAGTTTTACCCCGCGTTCAAAATCAACAAGTTTCTTTTCTTCGCATAAATCCCAGTGCGCCTTAGGTTCAAAATCAAATTTTGTAGGCTCACCCCATGTTGAAACTACAACATTATCATCCTCTGATGTTCCGACAGGCGTTGTTTCGTCAGGGATATTCGGTATATGGAGAAGAACATCTCTTTGTTTTGCATCTAATTCATTCTGTTTTTCTTCAAGTTCTTTTATTTCATCCCCGAGTTTACGGACATCTTCCTGAATAGCATCCGTATTCTCACCGTTTTTCTTCATCATGCCGATTTTTTGAGATTCGTTTTTACGTTTTGCTCTCAACTCATCAGCCTGAGTCTGAATTTTTCTTCTTTCTTCATCAATTTTTATAACTTCATCGATAGATAAATCGGGATTTCTTCTTTTTAAAAGCTCGTTTATTTTATCGGGATTCTCTCTGATTATTTTAATGTCTAACATAATTCCCCCTTACTAATATCTAAAAAAATAATAGTTGAAAGATGTTTTATTATCAAGTTAAGATTGAAAAATGTGAATTATTAAAATATGTAAAGACGGATTTTATAGTACCATAATGCACGTCATATTTGAGTTTTGGGTTATTTTAGCATGTTATTGCACTAAAGATATATACAGAAAATTCCGTAATAGCAGATATGGAAAAGTTCGATTTATCATCTTTTTACAACCAAATTTTGAATAAAACCTCAGCCGCAAAGTCTGAGGATATAGTTTCACAGGTAAATGCCTATAATCAGGAAATAAACGAAAAACCCAGAATTTTGTGGGCAGACTGGGGTGATAACGGAAATATAGGCGGAAAAGATATTAATTCTTACGGTTCTGAAAATATTGAAAATAACGAAACAACAGCAGGCGAAAAGAAAACTATTCTGGACTTCGCAATATATAAAAATATTAAAAAGGGTCTTAAACACGTAAAAGAACTTATTTTAAAACTGCACAAGGGAACAAACCCGAACAATCCGAATCCGGCAGACCCTAATGACCCTAATAATCCGAATAATCCCGATCCGGTGGATCCTAATAATCCAAATAATCCGGACCCCGACAATCCGAATCCGAATAATCCTGACCCAAACAACCCGGATCCGAATAATCCTGACCCGAATAACCCCGACCCAAACAATCCGGATCCGAATAATCCTGACCCGAATAACCCCGACCCAAACAATCCGGATCCCAATAACCCTAATCCGAATAATCCGACACCTGATGAAAATGACGGAACAGACGGAAACGGTCCAACAGAGCAAAAACCCTCCGCTAAAACACTTCACAGAGGAGATCCGGTATATTCAACAAATATCAGCGGCACTGAAACAGTTATAACATTGGCAAATCCGTTCGGCGGTAAAGATTATCAATACACAATAAAATCAACTGACGGCACCACGATAAGTAATGTAACATTTGAATTTCTGAAAAACGGCAGACTCGTCATAACAGGCGATAAATTAGACATAAAAGCATCAAATAACCAAAAAGACAGCATTATTCTGATGGGCAATTACTGTGAACTGGATACCGGAGACGGAGATGACCATATCAGAATCGGCGGAGCATTTGACGATGATGGTTATTATGAAATGTCAAACAATTACCAAACTTTAGACCTAATGGGCGGATATACAGCGAAAGTCGCACAGCATAACAATATAAAAGCAGGAAGCGGCAATGATTATGTCTATCTTGTAGGGGTAGATAATAATATCGATGGTTCAACAGGAAACGACAAAGTAAAAACATATATTGGCTATACTATGGTCAAAAATACATTAAACAACGTTGAATTATCGATTGATGGAGCGAATCATTTAACCGGTCTTGACTACCTTGACGGATGGGTTTGTCAGGGAGATGAGGGCGACTGCCGTTATCTTTCCCTTATAAATTCCGTATGCCACAACACAAATACCGGAAATCTGAACAAATATATGAAAGTAACCGATAAGGGTTCATCCTATGAAGTTGAATTTTTAAACTACCCTGTTAAAACAGGAACTAAAAATAACAAAATTGAAGTTTCAAAAAGTGAATTAAATTCATATACAGGAGTAAACGGCGATTTAGATACAATCTTAATTGACCTTGCATTAAATAAAATTATAGCCCGAAATATGGACAGATATGAAATTGTAACTACAGAGGACGTCACAGGTGACGGAATACCTGATTACGTAGAAAGAGATAACAGCGTTCAGTCCGCATATTACAACACTATCGCAAAATACATGTTCGGGAATGAAGATATTACGGTTATTAGTGATGTAAGCAGCCAAAGATCACAGTTCCTTGAACTTTGGAACAAATACCAAAGCGGAGAAATAGCCAACCTGACAATCGGTATTCATGAACCGTCAAATAACGGAAAACTCGGTATTATTAGAGGTCACGCATATTCGGTTAAAAATGTAGTAACAGGTACAAGTGATGACTATGTAGAAATTGTAAATCCGTGGGATGACGGCGACAGTCTGAAACTATCACTTAATGATTTCTTCTCACTTGATGTGGCTGCAATTGTATATGGTGCAGATATATACAATCAGGGAATTTTGATGCCAAACGGCGGAATGCCGAGACGTCTGAACAACTCTAACGAAACTCCAAGCACCGGCATCGGTTCAATGGTATATATCGGTTCAACAGGCGCAGAAACCCAAATCTTAAACGAAGTTAATGACGTTAAAGAAAAAATCAACAACATCAAGAGTTTAATAAGCAAAAACACATCAAAATCTATTGAAATTATTTCATAGAACGACTAGTGAGTCTTGTAGTAATTGTAATCAGCCATTATTCTGTTCACAAAGCCCTGCGCTCTTGCAGGAACTTTATAATTTGAGTATTTTATGGCATCAGGACCGGTATTATATGCGGCAACAGCGAGTTCCATTGAGCCAAACATTTTATACATGTTCTGATAATAAACAATTCCGCCTTTAATATTTTCCTCAAGATTATACGGGTTTATCCCCATTCGTCTTGCAGTTGCAGGCATAAGTTGAAAAACACCGACAGCACCTCCGCCTCCGGTTACTTCATGACGAAAGCCCGATTCGGCTTTTGCGATGCTCAGCATTATTGCAGGGTCAACCCCCATAGCAGCAGATTGTGTTTTTATAGACTGTTTAACTTGTTCTGCCGTTGCACCAAAAACCTGCAATGGCAAAGCTGCCAATACAAATACAGATATAAAGCCCTTTATAAAATTTCTCAATAAAACTCCCCTTTAAAATAATAATAACAATTATACCTTACATATATTATAATTACAATTAAAAAAGATAAAATAGTTACATTCGGTTATTAAACGGTATATAAAATTTGTTAAAATATACTCCTTAAATTATAATGTATAAAAATGGGAGATTTAATTATGAAAAAGTTTTTAATAATTACACTGTTATTGACACCTATAAGCGCATTTGCATGGGAATCTTTTATGGATAAATGTATTCAGTCATGGAGTGGCTATCCGCTGGATTCTGTAATAAAAAAATGGGGTTACCCCGAATACGAAAGAAATATCGCAGGCAAAAAACTGTACGTCTGGGAAACTTATGATTACGACTCGGATGTTATACCCGGTACGGGAATGTCTATTTCAGCGACCGACAGCAAGGGCAGAGAAACAACATTCACCTCGGGCGGTCAGGTAAAACTTGAATTTTGCAGAAAAACTCTTGAAGTTGACAACAATAACAAAATTATTGGCGGACATTGGGAAGGTAACGACTGCCCCAAATTTTATTTTGTAGGAAAAAAATTTGTAAACCCCGAAAATAACGAATGGGCAAAAAGATAATAACGCCCCAAACCCCTTTTAGCATTGACATTTTGACGATTATCGGTTAAACTGGTAATATCAGTTTTCTACACCACCGGAGTTAAACATGGCATTAAAACCAAATAAAAAAGGGGTTATTACAGGAACCAAAAATAATGATAAAATTACCTGGACAAATTCCGGTCTGTGGAAAAAGCCGCTTACGGTAAATGCGGCAGACGGTACAGATGTTATTAACTTCAAGAAAAGCACATATAAGAACAACAAACTCAACGGCGGCAAAGGTAACGATAAGATTTACGGCGGGTCTAATATCGATATAATCCATGGAAACGAAAATAACGACAAATTATACGGTTATAACGGCAATGATAAATTATACGGGGATGACGGCAACGATACACTAGACGGTGGTGCAAACAATGATATATTAACCGGCGGCAAGGGCAACGACAAACTTTATACAAGAGCAGGAAATGATACCGTTGTTTTTGCAAGCGGTGACGGTGCTGATATTTTGTATAAGGGTTCAGATTCTGACACTCTGCAATTCAATAATTTCAAAAATCTTTCCGCTCTCAAAAAAGGTTTAAAACTGGCAAAATCGGGCAATAATCTTATCATCAAATACTCCTCAAAAGACAGCGTAACATTATATGATTATTTTAAAAGCGGAACATCCGTAACCACACTAAAATCAAAAGACGGCAAAACAATAAAATTTTCTGATTTTTATAATTCATATATTTTCAGCACATATTCGGGAAATAAAATTACAGGTTCTGCCTTGAACGACTTAATAAAAGGCACCACAAAAAATGACACGCTAAACGGCGGAGCAGGTAATGATAAAATATACGGTTATACAGGGAAAGACTACCTAACAGGCGGCAGCGGCAACGACTACATTGATGGCGGTGACGGTAACGACACCATATACGGAAATGACGGAAATGATACAATTGTTGCCGGCAAAGGTGTTGACACAATTTATACCGGTTCCGGAACAAATACTATTTTATTTAATAAAGGTGACGGAAACGATATTATTTATTGCGAAGGTCAAAAAACCACACTCAAATTTACAAACCCCAAGGCAGGTGACTGGATTTCCGCTTTTGTAAAGAAAGGGAACGATTTACTTGTAACATTCACACCGGAAGGCGCATCTCTGAGTGATTCAGAAACTGTAACTCTTAAAAATTATTACAACCCTGACGGAACGATAAAAAATGATGAAATATACATTCAGCATTTAGAAACTTACAGATTATCATCCTGTATGGAAGGCTGGTCAATAGCAGGAGTTAACAACGTATTCACAGGTACATATCTTGCCGATGCGATAGAGGGCAGCAATTACAATGACACTATCTGCGGATACGGCGGTGATGATGTAATCACAGGATACAGAGGAAACGATATACTTAATGGAGGAAGCGGTAATAATCTGTTTATATTTAATAATGGTGACGGTGACGATATAATTGAAAACGGTGACGGAAATGATAATATCCAATTTAACGACTTCACTCAGGAACTGACTTTCACCCTCGACATGACAGATAATAACCTCGTTATTTCATACAGCAACGGTGATTCTGTCACCTTGAAAGATTATTTTGTAAACAATTCTCATTCTGTTAAAACAATAAATAACGATTCCTTAAGTAATTATATCGATAACAACATTGATGAGATTTATGATTATACAAACGGTTGTACTATTGATGAAATAACCTCAATTAACGGAACTG
>CAMHMW010000022.1 GCA_946186335.1 uncultured Candidatus Melainabacteria bacterium | reverse complement strand
GAAAAAATTGTAAATGCCTTAAATGTGAGTGAAAAGGAACTTTTTGATTTTGGACATATAAAATCACGTGCGGATTTGCTTAAAGAGATAAATGAAATTATTAGTAACTCCGAAGATAAGGATGTTGAATACTATTACCGTTTGATAAAGATGCACAAAGAGGGGTAATTCTATTTTGTTTCAATATATTCAACATTCGGGGAATAAGCGGGTGAATCTTCGTTAAGGTTGAGTTTGTTAACAATACCGGCACGTTTTTTGCGGAAAAGCATATCAACAAATGCCTCTAATCTCGTCACAAAACCTGCTTCCCCTGTTTGTTCGTCAATGGTTAAATTCAATAACGGTTTGTTAAACTGTTTTGCCCTTCGGGTTATTCTTTCAACCATCAAAGAATCAGGGCCGCAGCCAAATGCGGTTATTGTAATAATACCGTCAACTTTATTATCTTTCAGGTAATGTCCTGCCGTACCTGTTACTTCGTCCTCATTTGCCCAGTACTTTTCGTTACCAAGGCTTGCTATACCCTCATCAAGCTGCTCATCGGATAATCTCAATGTGGTATAAACTTCAACATCCATTTTTTCAAGTTTATCAAATATCTTCATGCAAACTCTGTCATCATAAATGTTATAACCGTGTCCGACAAGTGCAATTGAAATCGGATATTCTTTTGTTTTGTTTTCGATAACAACTTTCCCTTGTAAAGCGTAACTCAATGCTTTTGCGTATGGCATTCCGGATTTTGACATTACATGAAAATTGTTGTAGCATCTCCAGCCTGCTTTTGATGCCTTTTTAATTTTTTCCATATCGGTTATCCCGAAAGGTTTTACGGCTTCTGCCAAAAATTCGTACAATCCCTGTTTCTTTTCCGATTTGTCAAGAGTTGCTTCAATCATAGTGAAATCTTGTTTGATTACATTACGAACCAAATCGGGCAACCCTCTGATTTTTGAACAGTTATAAATCTTATTTGCAATGGATTGCAGTGACGGGACAAAAATTGTGGTAACCCCTTTATTTAAAAGGTTAAGAATGTGACCGATATATACCTTAATCGGTAAGCATGTTTCCGTAACTACAAGTCCTGCTCCTTCTGACATTGTTTGCTTTGTCGTCACATCAGAGAGGACAATTTTGATACCCAAATCCGTAAAAAATCCGTAGTAAAACGGATAGTTGTTATAAAACGACATCGCTCTGGGTATGCCTATTACTTTTTCTTCTGTTTTTGTTTGTCCCATGCTTATAATCCCTGTTTGTAAATTCTACTATATATATAATAGCCAAAAAAAATAAATTTTGTTACTTTTTGGAATATTATTTTACATTAGTTTAACGGGGATTATTTTGCTGATGGCTGAGGTTTTGTATTAGTGTCATTGTATCCTGCGTAATGTCTGTAATCTTCCATTTCTTTCAGAGCAAGCATGTCAGCAACTCTGGATGCTTTTTTCTGTGCTTTTGTTGTCATAACATCTATCAGAATTATCGGTATTAATACAAGTCCCAGCGGAATCAATGTCTTTGTCATTGCTTTCGGGAAGAAGTTCCAAAAACTTTTCTTTTCCTCGCTCGGAGTTTTTTCAAGCATTTTTAAAATCGCCCATGTTGAGAAGCCCGAGGCAAGCAGAGAGCCTGCGGAGGATACGCCTTCTTTTGCTATTTCGCCTACGGCTTCAACACTTTCCGAATATGCCTGTGATTTTTCGTCAACTTTGTTGAAGGTCTTAAATACATTCATTTGTAACGCTTTCGCATCTTTTAACTGTTCTTCTGTCAGTTCTAATTTGTCTATTGCTTTGTTTCGTTTTAAATCTTCAAGCGCTTTTGTTTTTCTGTATTCATTGTACTCTTTGTTATCTTTATACAGTTGAACAATAAATTTAAAGATATTAGGTTTCTTTTGAACTGTCGGCTGTTTTACGTTTGTCATTTTGTCGGAATCTTTTTTATCAACGTAAACAAGACTTTCCGGATTGTTTAGCATTTCCTGTTTTGCTTTGTGTCGCCCTATTCTTGATGCCTGTTTTTGAACTTTTGCAGAATATATGCTCATTAGCAGAGGAATGGTCGCACCAACAACCCACGGAATTATTTTCCCGACAGCTCCGCCTGCATTAACATTTGAAATTTTTATAAGTTTATTTGAAACCCATCCGACAAGTCCGCCGCCTGCAAGTGATAAAACGGTCAGTGTATTTGTTGCAAGTTCTGTGTTTTCTGCATAATCTTGTGATGCCAAATCGATTTTACGAACCATTTGCGCAAGTATTTGCTGATCCTTTTTTGCTTTTAATATTTCGTTTTCGGAAAGCTGCCTGTCAAATTGTTTTTCACTTTCTTTAATTTGTGCATCAAATTCTGCTTTTTGGGTTTTATACTCTTGGTTTTCAGAATAATATTTTTTGAGAGTTTTTATTGATTCCAGCGGATTTGCTCCCATTGATTTCTGTTTTGCCAGTCTTTTCTTCTCTTTATCTTCAAGAACAATATTTTTTGCTTCTTCATTTGCCTTTTTATTTTGTTCTTCCGTAAGAACAGCGAATGCCGCAGGGTTGCTCAAATCTTTTCTCATGGCTTCAAATCTTCCTTTACGGGATGCCGAAACCTGAGCTTTTGTCGCCCATATTGCAACCGGAAAACTTGCGGCAAAACCCGCAGCCATTCCGACTGCTGACGGTAAAAGCTGCCCGATAACGTTTGCAAGTTTACCTTTCCCTGCAACTTTTGTTATTGCTTTTTGTACCGCAGGAACGAAGGCTAACAATGTACCAGCTCCTATACCAATTAACATTGTGAGCATTTGTATCTGACCTTTTGCAAACTCTGTTGCAACCTCCATATCCTCTGCGTATGACTGGGAATATTCATCCATTACGTCAATGGCATTTAATAATATCTTTCCTCTTGCTATGTCTGATTGATTTATTTTATCAGGATTTTGTTTTAAATATTCAATACGTTTAGCCTGCTCCAAATCCTGTTGTGCGCTCCAGTTTTGGTATTCGGGTAAATATTTTCTGTAATCTTTAACGTTATTTATAATTTCCATAGCTATTTTGACAAAACGGGTGAAGATTTGAAATTGCCTAATTGTAACGAAATGTAAAGATGAATTGTATAAAATAGGCAATTATTAATAACAAAAATACTTTATTAAAATATAAGGAATATTCAGGATAATATTTTTTACTAGGAACAGGATGATTACAATTCAATAGGGAGGACTCTGCATGGGAATAGGCGCAGAAGACTACATCGATAAGATGTTGGTACAAAAATATCAGGAAGAAAAAGTTGATAACCACGACAATTCGGAATCAATGGTTGACCCGAATAAAATGCTCGAAGCGATGAACGATTACGCAGCAACCTTGCGTAATATGGTTGAACTTCGCCAGCGACTGAACATTGCATGTTATGCTATTAACGCAAGAACCGCTCGTTATCAGAGATCTATGGGACAGCGTTAGAAAATAGTTTTTCGTGTTGAACTGCGACTGTTTTTATCGGAAAATAAAAACAGCAAGGAGAACACAACATGGGAAAAATTATCCTGGGCTCTTCATCTCCCAGAAGAGCCGATATTCTGAAAAAACTAAAATTGGATTATGAAATTATTCCGTCTGAATATGTGGAACCACACGAACAGACGGATTTCTCTTATTCTTTTGTGGAAGATTTGGCGTATAATAAGGCGCTTGATGTTGCCAAAAGGCAAAATACAGAGGCGCTGGTTATAGGTGCGGATACCATAGTTGTTGTTGATAACAAAATTCTGGGCAAACCAAAAGACATACAGGATGCCTATGATACATTAAAATTGCTTTCCGGAAGAACGCATTTTGTTGTAACTGGTGTTGCTGTTGTAAAATCACCATCTTTGGAATTTAAAATAAAATCGGAAACCACTTATGTAACCTTTAAAAATTTATCGGATGAACAGATAAAATATTATATAGAAAACTTCAAACCGTTTGATAAGGCAGGTTCTTATGGTATTCAGGAACTACCTGACGGGTATGTTGAAAAAGTAGAGGGTGATTTGGATAATGTAATCGGTCTGCCGTCAGGTTTGGTGGCAGAATTGCTTAAAAGTTTTGATAAATAAAATTAAGCAATTCCGCTGTTTACCTGTAAGATTATACAATTCCTTCTTTAACTGCCTTAACCGCAGCCTGAACTCTGTCATTTACGCACATTTTTTGCAGAATGGAACAAACATGTGCTTTTGCGGTGTGAACACTTACAATGAGTTCTTTTGCTATTTCGGTATTACTTTTTCCTGCAACAAGGTGTTTAAGTACTTCAAATTCACGTTCCGTCAGCGGAATTTTAACCTGCTCTGCCGCCTGATTAGTCAAAACTCCGATATTTTCAACTTTTGGAATTGATTTGAGGGCAAGTTTTGAAACCTCTGAATCTATCCAGCAAACTCCGTTATTGACATCTCTGATTACCTCAGCAAGTTTTGTCGGGTCAATATCTTTAAGGCAATATGCGTTCGCCCCCGAACTCAGTGCGGCAACGACTTCATCTCCTCTGTCATGTGATGTTAGTGCGATTATTTTTATATCTTTTGAAAATTCACGGATTTTCACCATTGCCTCAATACCGTTCATTGTCGGTAATCCCAAATCCATAAGTACAACATCGGGTTTTAGTTTTTCTATCTGCTTTATCCCTTCAACAGCATCTTCGCATTCTGCAATGACATTTATATCGGGGTTTGTATTTAGTGCGCATCTCAGCCCGACTCTTGTAAGTTTAAAATCTTCAACAATAATAATCGAAATTGTTTTTACTTCTGTTGTAGTCATGTTTTTCTCTCCCTATTAATATGCGATTCGGCTAAAATCTATAATTTTAATGTATATCTTAAAAATCCTTATTCCATTAGTCGGGTGGGTAATATTGAACAGGTTTGTAATATTGTCTTAATGTTTTTGTTAAATTAATTTTTCAGCATGTTATAATCTTTTCACATAGGGAGACATATATGTTTAATTTGTTCAAGAAAAGAGAGTCAGAAACACTAAAAGATGCCGAATTGAATGCCATTTATGAAAAGTTAAAGGCGGAATATTCCTTTGACAAAATTCCTGAAATCAGGAAGAAATATTTAAAAATGCACATTCAGAAATACGGTTATTTAACATATCCGTTTCAAAAAGCACTGGATGAATTAACGAACGAAGAAACGTTATATGCTCTTGAAGAAAAATGGGCACAAAACGGAATATTTAAAGACGGAAAATTTCATTTTAAAAATTCTCAGATAAGTGTTTTGGCAAGAAAAGGTGAAAAGACTTCCGACTGGTTTAAAAAGGAAGGTCATGATATTAAACTCATAAACCTTGCGGCATTAGGGAACGGTAACAAGTCAAATGAGCCTGGCAAATTTATGGACTGGTTAAAGCAACTTCTTGTTTTGCCGACAGGTAATGAAGAAAACGGAATTTATTCAACAACAGTTTATCTTATACCTTTTCACCCTAGAGAATTCGGGTGTGCTTATCTTCCGAAAAGTAACGAAGTCAGCGCAAAATTAAAGGATTCTCATATTGAAGAAATCACGGGTATGGATGCAAAAAAACAGGTTCAGATTTTTATTGAACTCTGTCAGCTTGCGGGACACCCCGTTATATACGATATTCTTCCGCAGACAGGCAGATTTTCGAAGTTTGTTCTTGCTAATCCGCAGGTTGCCCGCTGGTATGATATAAATGAACTTCAAAAACAATTAGTTTCAAAAATTGATGAGGTCGCGGAATTTCTTTCAAAAGACAATGATGAGGATGATATTCAAATTGTAAAAGATATTTATATCCAGCGCTTAAAAGGAAATGACGGTGATTTAAGTCCTGCTTTTCAGGAATTGTATAACAATTTTGAAGGAATTATGAGTGAACACAAGAAGAATTTTTCAAATTCCATGCTTGAAAAATCTTATCAGCAAAAAATTCAAAAGAGAGTGAGAGAAATTGTCGCAAAAGTTCACGAATTTAGAAATGATAACAAAAAATTAGAAGAAAAAGATATTACAAAACAGATAGATACCATACAGGCACTTATGGATGAAGGTTTATGGCCGGCACCCGGAGGTGCATGGTGTTCTGCCGGAATTCCTGTTTATGACGGCATGAGTGAATGCGGCGGTTATCCGATGTTTAAGCATTACGATTACAAGGGAGATGATGTTACAGTCTTTGCAAACCTTGACTGCCAGACTCCGTATTATTTTGTAAATCTTGAAAACGGGAAGTTCAATGAAGATGTTATTTCAATGTTTATTGAATGTATGGAAAAACTCCAAAAAGATTACAATTTTGACGGGTTTAGAATTGATCATATTGACCATGTTGTGGATGAGGTGTCTGAACGTAATGGAGTGCCGATAAGTTATCGTGCGCCAAGATATGTTCTGAATAAACTAAATTCAACAATGAAAAAGAAACTCCCTTATTTTGCAACCTTAGCCGAATATATGCTTTGGGATAACTACTTGAAAGAATATCATCAGGATATGAAGTTTGATCTTTTGTGGGGAAATGATATTATTTCCCAGTTTGACAAAACTCCGGAAAAGATTATGGATGACAATCAAAATCTTGCTGTTTATAATTCCAAATTCAAAAAAGGCGGTATGCTTTCAATTTTGAAAACCTACAATAATCAGGATGGAGAGTTTCACGTAATAGACCAATATCCCGGACAACTCGGTGAGAACGGGGCTTTATACAAATGGTTTAAGTATAAGTTCTTACCGGGCGGAAGATATGCACAACGCCCTATGATGTATGTTGACGGGGATGAAAGTTATACTCAATGCGGGACTGAACATACGATAGGGGAAGAAGTCGCATTAAAACGTTCCGAAAATGAAGAATTTTTCAAAAAGTTTGATGCGATAGACCGTTTTGTTAAAAATAATTTGGTCATCTCAGGCGGTGAAGCACAGATAATAGTTGACGATGAGGACGGATTCAGCTCATGGCTTATTACAAAAGAACCGTTGAACACGGCATATTTAATTGTTTCAAATCATAAATATCCGACCGAAAAGGTTACCAAAACGGCGGCAACAGGAGAAGATTACAGAGAAATTGTTGAAGGTTATCCTGTTTTTGATAAAGAAATTTTTATACCGAGTGATTATAAACTCGTAAAAGAGTACATTATCGGTGAAAAAGATTTTGAACCGCATAATATGGATGATATGGACAGTATTCATTTTGACAAACTAGAACCCGGTGACTTCAGAGTTTATGAGTTAAAAAGAGAATAATTTTTTATTTTCTAATCTTTTTATAGGATACATTAACCGCTGTTTATAGGTTACTATATAATTTGTATAATAAGAAAGAGTGGTTTTTATGTTGGAATATTTTTTAGGTTCGTATCTGGTAGCAATTGGCGGTATTATCGGAGCGTATTTTTGGGGTGAGCATGTTCATCCGGGGTCAGGACTTTCTTCAATATTTATTGTCCTTGTATTGGCTGTTTTGGAAACGAGTTTGTCATTCGATAACGCCGTTGTAAATGCTATGAAACTGGAAAAAATGTCCCACGTATGGCGACACAGATTTCTGACATGGGGTATTATTATTGCAGTATTCGGGATGAGGTTTTTATTCCCTGTCCTTGTCGTTTCAATTTTTGCACATTTAGACCTTATAACGGTTACAAAAATTGCAATAAGCAACGCGCAGTTGTATGCAAGTTATTTGCAGGCGACGCATGCGCCCATAGTTACCTTTGGCGGGATGTTTTTGATAATGCTCTTTCTTAATTACTTCTTTAATCATAAAAAAGAAGTTCATTGGATTAAACCGATTGAGGCTCCGTTGGCACATCTTGACCATGTAAGGGGAATTGAAATTATTATATCGCTTTTGGCATTATCAGTAACTCAGTATTATATTCAGGGAGATAAACTCTCGGTTATAATGTCGGGTATTGCAGGTATAATTACTTATCTTGCAATTGATGGGGTTGCACATTATCTTGAAAAAAGAGAACAGATTCGTAATGCTCAGAATGTTGCCGGAGCAGTAAAATGTGCCGGTCTGATAAGTTTTATATATTTGGAACTTATTGATGCATCATTCTCTCTTGATGGTGTTTTGGGAGCATTTGCGCTGAGTAGTGATGTTGTTATTATTACAATGGGTCTTGCTATCGGGGCAATGTTTGTAAGGTCGCTGACTATTTTGCTTGTTGAAAAGAAAACGCTTGCAAAATTTTTATATCTTGAACATGGCGCCCATTGGGCAATTGGGGCCTTGGCAATTATAATGCTTGTTACAACGGTTAAAGAAGTACCTGAGGTTGTAACCGGCGGAATCGGGTTATTCTTTATTTTGGCAGCCTTAGTATCATCAATAAGACATAATAAAAAACTAAAAGAACAGGAAAACGCCGATAATTAACTCACGGGGTTGCGCCTCTGTGTGATTTTGATTTTTAAAGGAATTTTCTTTATGTTATAATATTCCCATAGATAGCCGAAAAGGGGAAAAGATATGTTAAGAACAGGAATTGTCGGATTACCGAATGTTGGGAAATCAACTTTATTTAACGCTTTAACGAATGCAAGAAATGCACAGAGTGCAAATTATCCGTTTTGCACAATTGAGCCGAATATCGGGGTTGTAGATGTACCTGATGAGAGATTGCCAATTTTGGCAAAGCTTTGCAAAACAGATGTCATTATTCCGACGGCAATTGAATTTGTTGATATTGCAGGACTTGTAAAAGGTGCAAGTAAAGGTGAAGGACTTGGAAACCAGTTTTTGCAGAATATCAGAGAAGTTGATGCGATAATTCAGGTTGTAAGATGTTTCGATGATGAAAATACGATTCACGTTGCAGGCAAGGTTGACCCGATTTCGGATATTGAAACGATAAATACAGAACTTGCGTTAGCAGATATGGCATCAGTTGAACGCCGTCAGGCAAGAATTGCAAAAACTGTTAAAGGCGGAGACAAGGATGCTGTTTTGGAAGATAAAGTTTTAAAAAGACTGACTGAACTTCTTTCCGATTGCACCTTTATTGATATTAATGAACATTTTGAAGGGGATGAAATTCCGCTTGTTAAACAATTAAATCTTCTTTCTACAAAGCCTGTGATATATTGTGCAAATGTTTCAGAGTTTGATTTAAAAGATGGGAATGACTATACCAAAAAAGTTGAGGAATATGCAAAATCTCACGGTGCTGAAATGGTTGTGATTACTGCAAAAATAGAAGAAGAACTTGCTGATTTGGGTAAAGAAGAAGCCGAAGAATATTTGAAAGAACTCGGTATCGAAGACAGCGGAATTAACAGAATGATTAAGTCTGTTTATAACCTTTTAAAATTAAGAACATTTATAACGGCAGGAGAAAAGGAAGTTCGTGCGTGGACTATAACAGCGGGAACTAAGGCTCCTCAGGCTGCAGGTGTTATCCATACCGATTTTGAAAAGGGATTCATCAGAGCAGAGATTACCCCTTGCAAAGATTTTATTGAACTGGGTTCATATAATGCCTGCAAAGAAAAAGGGGTTACACGTTTAGAAGGAAAAGATTATGTAGTACAAGACGGAGATCTTGTTCATTTCCGTTTCGCGGTTTAAATCTTTTATTAATTGACTAATGCCAACTTTTTGCCGTGTTCGGATGTTTTGTCAGCATAAGCGTTTGCAACATAGTTTGCGTTTGGTTTTACTCGGCAGCTTCCCGTAAATGTCAGCGGCACTCCTTCTTCCGGTACGTAATATAATATCAGTGTTGTATCGTGCAGCGGCATAGGTACATCATTTCCGTTATAGTGTCTGGTTAAATAATAATAACCGTTTTCATCAATTCTTGTATAATATATATCAGAGGATTTCTTTGCATTTATAAATTTGAGTCCTTCTCTTAAGCCGGAAACTCCAACCGTACTTTTCCCATTTTCGGTAAAGTATAATCTGTTTAAATATATGTTATTTTGGGTGTATGGTTTTCTGAAATCGCTGTGAAGTCCTGTCGGGTTAATGATAGAAATAGTCATTCTTCCGTCTGTACTTTGTCTTAGTATTGACGGAACGAGTTCTCCCGTTTGTGCTTTGTTCAGCGGGAGGGTATGTATAGAACCGTTGTTCAGTGCATTACATCTCGGGTTCTTACGGACAGCCATGGCCTCATCAAGATACTTATGGTAATTTTGGATAAATTCCTTCGTTTTATTGCCTGCAAGCCATTCATCGTGATTTCTCTGACGGCATTGAACGAACATGTTTTTTGTTTTTGTATCATAACCGGAAGTTCCGGCATCATCCCCGTCAAATAGTGTGGGCATACCGGGGAGTGCAACTAAAATTTTCATCATCCCCAGCAATTTTGACATTGCGGGGTTCATAATCGTCTCAAATACCTTATCTTCATAAACCTTATCAAGTTCTTTCGGCAGGTTTAATCCGTATTCTGATTTTGCCTGTTTTAATACCATTGAAATTGCAACATCAATCGGTTTTATACCGAATGCATCGGGGTCAAATCTTCCCCCGTTGAATTTACCTTGTGCCAGGTCGGAAACGGCTTTGCTGATAGGTATAAATGCTTTTCTGTTAAAATCATCATCAGAGCCGAGTTCATTCGGATAATGCTTTCTGGCATCTTTTAATACATCTATTAAAGCCGGTCTTATGGCATCAGCCATAGCAATTGCTTTTGGTGATACCGCAGAAAAATCAAACTGGTCAACTTCTGATTTCGTAATGTTTTCAAGGAATTTATCTTTTACCATCTGGTATGCTTTTCGTCTGTATTCAAAATCTTCGGGGTGATCACCTCTGTTATCCATTAAATCTGCGTAGAATAATCCCATATCCATTGCAAGACAATGTAGGGCTCTCGGTTTGTCATGGTTTCCGATAAATGTATAGGCATATCTGACAGAATCTATTGAGCCGATATTTATATATTGCATCATTTTTTCAAATACTATTTTTTCCAAATATTTTGGATCGGTAAAGGTCTTTCCGTCCTCAAAATCTGCGCCGAACATCTTTGATACATCTCTGAACCATAGCGAATATTCAGCGATAGATGTTATTCCTGTTTCTCTGAGGAATTTCTGTATTACGTGTTGGTTGACATCATGGTATTTCTTTGATTTGTTTCCCCAGCCGTTGTCGAATAAATCTTCCTTGTTTGTGACCTCGGCGACTATATATGCGTTGGGGTTTTTCTGAATAACGCCGTCTGCAAATTTTTTCCAAAAATCTGTAATAGACTGCCATGTGTATTCAAAATTTGTGTTTCCGTTACGCAGTGCTTCAACATCTGCTATATCTTTTGTTGCATCAATACGCCAGTCCAAGCCTGACTGGGTTTTGTCTATGATTAAATCAGCCAGTTGGAAACTTGCTAAATTCGTTCCTTTTAATGCTTTTGAAAGATTTTCTCCAAGTTTTTCATGGTCAAGAGTTTTCAGACCTTTACTCATTCTTGTCAGTACCATATTTGCTTCATCAACGGGAGATGCCGGATTTGTAATACCGATTGATTGGAGTGAAACCTGTTTTAAATCCTTGTAATTGTACGAAATTTCTCCGTTAATTTTGTCAAAATTTACTTCCGCATTAGGTACCAGTGATTTGATAACCGCATATTTTGCAATTTCTGCCGTTAACAGCGGCAGAACATATTGTCCGTATTCGGTGAGGGTATTATCGTCAAACAGTTTTGCAGATTTGGGCTGGTTAACATCAATTTTATGCAATACTTTTTCTGCAAAATTATACATTTCGGTTGTATAAATTTTGTCCATTTTGGTATATGTTGATTCATATTCTTCGGGGAGGTTTTTGTTTCCGTTTTTGAATACGTCATATCTTGAAAGTCCGATCTCTGCTTTGTTTGCCGCTCTTTTTGTGATTAGAGGAGATGCCAGTACGGAAACCAGATTGTCTCCAAATTCGCACGAATCAAGTGGCATATCCATTAAACCTTTAATTATTGCTGATTTTTTGTCATAAATATCAAATTTTCTTTTGTGATTGTAAAATCCGTTTAATACGTTTTCAACTTCTGCTTTTGAAACTTCTGCCTTTGTTGATTTCGGGAATACTTTGTTATTTGAATTGTTGGTAATATTTGAGTATGCCAGAGTCGGGTTTTTGATATCAATATTTTGCAGTTTTTGTGCGATATATAATCTTAGAATGTCATCAGTTTTTTGAGTCCAATATTTACCTGATGTTACTACGTAGTCCTGAACCTGAGCATTTCCTCTGAGAATTTTGGCACGTTCAATTTTTCTGTCCAGTGCCGATAAATTTTTCAAAGACAATGAATCAGCGTTTGAATATACAAAATTTAATTTTGCAATATCGGGGTTTGCGTCCCATGTTTCAAAACCTGATTCGAATTTACCGTCTGCCATAAACATTTCATTCTTTGATAAAAGTCTTGCTGCCATATAGCCGTCAAGTTTTATTATTTTATCCAAGTGCTTGTTGTAACTGTTTAAATTTTTGATATTTGTATTATATGTTTCGGGGTTTATTTCAAATGCGTATGGGAATATCGAATCGTTATGAGAGTGAAGATCATAAACATTCGGGGTACTCATTTTTGAGTAAGTTTTTATAAGATGTTTTGTGTCATTCTTTTCTTCTTCCGTAACAAGGCGCTTATCAAAGAATTGAATATATGTCGGTTTTTTAGGGTTGTATGATTCGTTTCTTGATATGGTTATTTTGCCGTTGTTTGTCTGATGATACGAATATGGTGAATTAACGACTTTATGAGAAATGTTTTCTTTGTTCTTTGCAAAAATACCGAGAGAGAGCGGTCCGTCTTTCAGACTTGATGCTCTGAACCAGTTATAATATGGTGAATTTAAACCCCATTTCAGGATGTGTTTAAAGTGAATACCTTCAAGACCCTCATTTACGAATGCACCGTCAGATACAAAATTTAAGCCGTGAGCAAACATTTTTCTCTGAAATGATGCGTAATTGTTTATATTTCCGAGTGAACTTGCCATTTGCATACAGTTTTTGTTCCAGTAGGCATGAGCTGTAAAGTCATCGTCCGTAAACAGAGGGAGCGATATTATTCTTCCGTAGGAGTCGTATTCGTTGTGGTCTAAACCGTATTCCAAACCGGCAAGAGTTCCGCCGAATTTGTTTGTAATGGTTTTGATGCCTTCCTGTGCTCTTTTTGCAAGTTTTTTATCAAAATCAACTTTGTTTTGTGAATTATAAACATGTCCGACATGCTGAGAGTCAATGATTACAAGTTTCATTGCGCCGCCACGTGACAGACTTGACTTGTTCGGGGTAACTACGTTAAAAATATTTCTTTTTTCGTTTTGCTCGGAGCGTTCGTCAATAACATCGCCCGCATCTATTCTTACTCTCGGAAATACGTCATTATGCTTGTTTACCAGTAAATAATGATACGCAAATGCCTGATTATCGTCAATTCCGAAGGTCTCGGACAAATCTATGCGGGTTGCTCTTGTCCCTATCTGAACTTTGTCTTTCCCGTCTTTTGTATAGGCTCTGCCGGTTGTATAGTAGTTTCCGTACGGATCTTTTGCAAGTCTATAGACTTCTAAATAGCAGTCGTCTTTATTGGGGTCAAACGGGTATGCAACTTCAAGTTCGCGAAAGCCCTCATCGGATTTTGTAAATTTGTATCCCTCAAAAGATAAGTCTTTTGAATGTCCGTATCCCTTTTTGTTTTCAATGTCTAAACTTACTTTCACAAAACACTCCTATACGTAAATTATAACAACCATAAAGATTTTATTTTGCCACATAATTAAAGTTTATTAAGAAAATTTTACAAAGGAATAAAAATATTAGTATTTAAGTATTTATAATTTATAATGTAATAGTGTGAAACTTACAATTAATTTGTAAAGATTAAAGGAGAAATCAATGCTGATGACCGAAATTAAATGCGATATAAAAGATATTAACCTTGCTGAACAGGGTAAAAGGCAGATAGACTGGGCATTTAAAGATATGCCTGTTTTAAAAACCATCAGAGAAAGATTTATAAAAGAGCAGCCGTTTAAGGGCTTAAGATTATCGGCATGTGTTCATGTAACAAAAGAAACTGCCGCTTTATGCACAGTAATGCAGGCTGGCGGTGCAGATGCCGTTCTTGTTGCATCAAATCCGCTTTCAACTCAGGATGATGTTGCGGCAGCTCTTGTAAAATATTACAACATGCCTGTATTTGCAATAGCAGGTGAAACTGTTGAACAGTATAAAAGCCATATTACCGAAGCGATAAAACATAATCCAGATATTATAATTGATGACGGATGTGATATGGTTTCAATGATTCATGACAAGTATCCGGAAATGGTTAGCAAAATAATCGGTTCAACAGAAGAAACGACAACCGGAATTATAAGACTTCAGGCAATGGAAAAACAAGGAACTCTCGGATTCCCCGCAGTTGGTGTAAATACAAGTTTGACAAAGCATTTGTACGATAATCGCTATGGAACGGGTCAGAGTTCTTTTGACGGAGTGTTAAGAGCCGCAAACATATTGATTGCGGGTAAAACGGTAGTTGTATCAGGTTACGGCTGGTGCGGTAAAGGGGTTGCATTGAGAGCAAAAGCGCTCGGCGCAAATGTAATTGTCTGCGAAGTTGACCCTCTAAAAGCATTAGAAGCGGCAATGGAGGGTTACAGGGTTATGCCGATTGCGAAAGCCGCAATTGAAGGGGATATTTTCTTAACAGTTACCGGAGATAAGCATGTAATTGATGTTGAACATCTTTTGTCTATGAAAGACGGTGCTTTTGTTGGTAATGTAGGTCATTTTGACTGGGAAGTAAATGTTAGCGGCTTAAAAGAACATACGACAGAAATTCATCAAATAAGACCTTCACTTGAAGAATATGTTTTGGATAACGGAAAATCAATTTATGTAATTGCGGAAGGTCGTCTGGTTAACCTTGTTGCAGCAGAAGGTCATCCCGCAAGTGTTATGGATATGAGTTTTGCAAATCAGGCACTCGGAATTGAATTTCTTGTTAAAAACCATGGAAAACTTGAAAATAAATTATATACACTTCCTTATGAAGTTGATGTTAAAATTGCAGAATTGAAACTTCAGTCAATGGGTATTGAAATTGATACTTTAACCTCTGAACAGGAAGAATACCTGAACAGTTGGAAAATATAATCATTAAAACCATAAACTTTTATTATAAATGAACAAACCCCAAAAGTTATATTTAATATGATTTTTGGGATTTTTTTATGGAGTTTATTACTTTAACTTTTTTATGAATCTGTTAGCATCTATTACATCGTCAAAATTTATTGCATCAGGTCCTTCAATAATTTCAAGTTGAGTATGTTTATCGGCTTTTTTGTTAAAGTTAAACAGAATCTCGCCAAAATCTTTCCCGCATTTTTTACAACTTAAACGGCATATCATAGTGTCATTTTCTTTATCCAAAATCTCTATTGAATCTTTTGAAAATTCATTTTTACAACGGGAGCAGCATAGTCCCGAAAACATTGTTATTATGTCTTTTTGAGTATAGTTTTTCATCTCATTATTTTGTATTAATTTTTGTAAAGTTTTACGATTTTTGTACTATTTATTGTTATTTTAACCTAAAAAACGGGATTAATATACATGTAACCAAAGGAGGTTATCATGGCTATAAATCTGATTTTATTCGGATTCATTGTCTATACAGCTTTGATTGTTGTTCCAAGTATTTGGGAAGAATTAACCACAGAAAGTTAAATCTTACAGTCATTGCAAAATTTAAAAATCCGTTTTTTGACATTTAGGAGAGTTTGAATAGTTTTTAGTGTTACGGTTACGCTTAATGGGTTGAGCGTAAATTTGGTGTGCAAATATTTATATTCCCGTTTGTTTGCCATATAATAACTTTATGGATTATCTGAATAACAAATTTGATGTTATTGTTGTCGGAGCAGGTCACGCAGGCTGTGAGGCGGCTTTGGCGTGCGCAAAACTTGGCGTAAAGGTGCTTTTGTGTACTCTTAATGTCGAAAATATTGCTTTGCAGCCTTGTAATCCCGCTGTCGGAGGTCCTGCAAAATCTACTTTGGTCAGAGAAATTGATGCACTTGGCGGAGTTATGGGAGAAGTTACGGATGCAACCTATCTTCAAATGAAGGTTCTAAATTCATCAAAAGGACCTGCGGTCAGAGCGTTAAGAGCACAGTCAGATAAGGCGGAATATTCACGCTATATGAGAAATCTTATAGAAAGTAATGATAATATTTACCTGAAACAATGTTGTATAACAGAACTTATTGCTGAAAACGATATTATAACGGGTGCGGTTGATGAGTTTGGAATTGAGTATAAAACCCGTGCGGTTGTCTTAACAACGGGAACATCATTAGAAGGTAAAATTTTTGTCGGTTTGCGTTCATATAGCGCAGGGCGTTTGGGTGAAAAAGCCGCTATCGGTTTGTCGGATTCTTTGCATAAACTCGGAATCGAAACTAAAAAACTAAAAACTGGAACTCCTGCCAGAGTTGACAAACGAACCATTGATTATTCAAAAATGGAAATTCAGCCGGGGGATGAGGAACTCAGTTTCTTTTCGTTTAAACCAAATCGCCCCGTAAGAAAGACTTATCCCTGTTATTTGACAAGGACAACAGAGGAAACTCATAATATAATTCGTGCGAACCTTGATAAATCCCCAATGTATCAGGGGCTTATTCATGGTGTCGGACCTCGTTATTGCCCGTCAATAGAGGATAAAATTGTAAGGTTTGCCTCAAATCCTTCTCATCATATTTTTATAGAACCGGAGGGTTTGGGTACTTACGAAACATATATTCAGGGATTTTCAACAAGTTTGCCCGCTGATGTTCAGGTGTTGATGATAAGAAGTTTGCCCGGTTTAGAAAAGGCGCATATTGTTAAACCTGCTTATGCAGTTGAATACGACTATGTTCCGGCTGTTCAGACAACACATTCTCTTATGTCGAAGAAAATCAAAGGTTTATTTTTCGGAGGGCAAATAAATGGTACAAGCGGTTATGAAGAAGCGGCAGCACAGGGGCTTATTGCCGGTATAAATGCCTATAACTATCTCAACGGCTCTGAAATGCTGGAATTATCACGCAGTTCCTCATATACGGGAACACTTATTGATGATTTGGTTACAAAGGATATTCAGGACCCGTACAGAATGCTTACTTCCCGCTCTGAATACCGCCTTTTATTAAGGCAGGACAATGCGGATGAAAGATTGACCTCCATCGGGCATAAAATCGGGTTGATTGACGATGACCAATACGAAAGATTTACGAAAAAAATGCAGTTGATTTCGGATGAACAGAAACGTCTTGAAGGTTTGAAGATTTCTGCAACCGAGGATGTGAATACTGTTTTGGCAAAATATGGTGAACATTTGGATAGGGGAATAAGGGCTGCTGAACTTTTAAAGCGCCCCAATATTACATATAAAATTTTGAAAGAAATTAATGAGCAAACTGCCGAACTTAACATTCCAAAAGATGTTTATGAGCAGGTTGAAGTTTTAGTTAAGTATGACGGGTATATTAAACGTCAGGAAGAACAGGTTGATAATGCGGGAAAACTGGAAAAATTTGTAATTCCTGACAATATTGATTATTCAAAGATTGAACATATTTCATCAGAAACAAAGGAAAAATTGTCAAAAATCAAACCTAAAACATTAGCGCAGGCATCACGTATCGGAGGGGTAAAACCTGCTGATATTTCTATTTTAATGGTAATGCTTGACAGGGGTGCGAATAAATACAAAAAATAGTTTATTTTATTTTTATATTTTTTATAAAGATTTTTGTCAGCAGCGGAGCGTGATAGAGTTTTAAATTCTCAAATTTTACTGCCTTTTTGTCCTTGCAAACTAT
>CAMHMW010000021.1 GCA_946186335.1 uncultured Candidatus Melainabacteria bacterium | reverse complement strand
ATATGCTTATAAAAATATATACGGATGGGGCGTGTTCGGGAAACCCCGGCAGGGGCGGATACGGAACAATTTTAAGAGCAGTTGACGATAACGGAAAACTCCATGAAAAAGAAATCACCGCAGGTTATAAAAATACTACAAATAACAGAATGGAATTGATGGCGGTTATTGTCGGCTTAGAGGCGCTTAAAAAACCGTGTGAAGTTGAAATTACCTCAGATTCAAAATATGTCGTTGATGCATTTAACCAAAACTGGATAGAGGGCTGGGTGAAAAAGAATTGGAAAAATTCAGGTAAGCAGCCTGTCAAAAATAAAGATTTATGGCAGAGATTATTAAAGGCAAAAGAACCCCATAACGTGAAATTTATCTGGATAAAAGGTCATGCCGGACACGAGTTTAATGAACGCTGTGACAAAATGGCTGTTGCCTCCTCAAATGGTGAAAACCTCCTGAATGATGAGGGTTTTACCCCTTAACTTATGTAGTTCATTAATTTATCCAAAAGTTGTGCCTTTTGGTGAAATCCGACAAATTCCGCAATTTTTTCTCCGTCTTTTAAAAGTACAAATGTCGGAAATCCGTTTATTCCGAATTGTTTTGCAATTTCAGGAGATTCTTCGGCATCTACAAGTCCTATCCACATATCTGATTTTTCAAAATCAATGAGTTCAATTCTTTGGTTTCTGCAAAAAGTACACCACGTTGTGTAAAATTCCACCAGTTTTAAACCCTTTGAGGTTTCGTTATCAAAATTTTCTTCGTTTAATTCTATAAGCATAAATTTCCCTTTCCGTAAAATAATTCTATTTTTTAATTTTCTTTTATATAACCCTCAGGTTACTTAGTAACGGAGCGGAATTTTTGAGCGGTAAACTTCTTTGTCGTGATAGCCGAAATTCAAAAGCATTCTGTTTGTACTTGTATAGAAGATATTTTCTTCAAATGTCGGACCTATATTTATTGATTTAACGGAATCTTTTGAAAACTTAAATTCAAGAAACGGAACAAACAAACCGTTTTTCTCAACAATTCCCGTTGGTTTTGAATTTTCTGTTCCAAACGGATTAACCATTACAATTCTGTATTCGCATTCGTTTTTGAATTGCGGATTTTTGAAAAATATACTCACGATACTCAAAATATCGATGAGTTCAAACATAATGTCAAAAAGTTTTACCTTGTTTGATTTTTTTGCCTTTGAAGCCCGTTCAAAAAGCATATTCCATTTTTTGAAAATTGCATGGATAATTTTAATCTGTTTTTGTTTGTCATAAATAACGCTGCCGTATATCGGGAGATAGCCGTTATCAGTCATTTCCGATATAAGTTTTTTCTTGTCAAATCCGATATTGTAACCGGTATAATTTTTCCCTTTGGCGTAATTATTCCAAAGAGTCAAACTGTCGCTGTCGGTTGAAAACGAGGTGGTAAAATATTCAAGTTTGTTTTCAAAATCGTTACTTCCGTCAACTATGTGTTTATATTTGTTTCTGAAATGGGTTTTTATTTTGTCAAACAAATCAGGATTTAATCCCAAATCGTCAAACTCGTCTATGAGGTGAACAATGAGTTTATATGAATATGCAACTTCTTCTTTATCATTAAGATATAAAACATTAGAAAATCTTATTGCCCCGCAAGATAAAATATTCAATAATTTTTCGGGTTTTGTGTAATGATAAATAGTACAGTTTTCATCGTTGTCCAAAACTCGTTTAATTTTCGGAATTTTTTCCAGCAGCATATCGTAATATGACATAAACACCTCTTTATAACGCTATAAACTGATTATAGCATGTGTTTTGTATTCTGTCACTCAACAACTTCTTTAAGACGTTCCCAGACTTCATCAATCGAACCGTCAGCGTTTATTGTTCTTAATACATTTTTATTTGTGTAGTATTCAATAAGCGGTGCTGTTTCGTGAAAATATGTTTCAAATCTTGCTTTTGCAATTTCTTCATTATCGTCTTTTCTTTGGATAAGTTCTCCGCCGCATTTGTCACATATCCCGTCAACTTTTGTGGGTTTGAATTTCAGGTTATAAATTTCCCCGCATTTCGCACAGGAACGGCGGTTTACTATTCTTGAAATCAAAACACTCTGATCTAAATTAAAATATATTGCACGAAAATCAACTTCTTCCCCGTTGTCAATTTCTGCTTTGATATTTTCAAGCATTTCAGCCTGTTCAAGACTTCTGGGATATCCGTCAAGGATAAAACCGTTTTTGCAGTCATCCTGAGAAAGTCTGTTTTTTATGACTGAGCCGACAAGTTCAACGGGAACAAGCATACCTTTATCGATGAAAGTTTTGGCAATTTTGCCGTTTTCGGTTTCTGCTTTTATTTCCGCTCTCAATAAAGAACCCGTATCAACGTGCGGAAATCCAAAATATTTTGCCAGTTTTTCCGTTTGTGTACCTTTTCCGCATGCCGGAGGTCCTAAAAATATAAATTCTTTCTTCATAATTACCCCTTTTTCTCGTGTTTATATTTTCATTTTACAACAAAAAGACAGAATAAGACTTATTTGATTTTATAATTTGCTTTGATTATACTTGTATAAAGAGGATTACTGTTATGAGTGAGTTAGTGCAAAGCAATAAAAGTACGGACAGAATATTTGTTTACGATGTTATAAGGTTTGTTGCAATTGCAGCGGTTATTATGATACATGATTCCGCAACTTTTGTAATACGTTTTTTGCCTCATGATATGAGATTTTTGACGGGAAATATATTTGATTCCCTGTCACATTGTGCAGTCCCGCTTTTTCTGATGTTATCAGGTGTATTTATGCTTGATGAAAACAGGGAACTTCCGAATAAAAAACTTGCGTATAAAATCGGAAAGCTTATCGTTTTGCTTATAATATGGTCAACATTTTACGCTTTGATTTTTCATCAGAAAGAGTTTGTTTATTATCTGTTTTACGGTCATTATCACCTTTGGTATCTGTATGTAATTATTGGGTTATATCTGGTTACTCCGGTTTTAAGACTTTTTGTGAAGCAGGAAAATAAAAAAATATTGTACTACCTGATAATTTTGGCTGTTATATTTCAGTTTTGTCCGAGTTTTATAGATTTTTGCTGTCACAGGACAGAGTATGTGAGTAAATTTTTTGATATGTTTAGAATAGGTATTGTATCGGGATATGTAGCTTATTATATACTCGGCAGACTTATTGTTATGGATTATGACAGAATAATGAAATATAAAAACGTGATATACAGTCTTGGTTTAACGGCTGTTATTACATGTATTGTGGGAACAGAAATATATACAACAGAAACAGTTAAAGCATATAATGTTTTTTATGCTGTCGGAAATATTGTACTCCTGTTATACAGTACGGCAGTTTTTATCTTCCTGACGGATATTATAAAAAGGTGTGAACATAAGATTTCAGGCTTTGTAAAAAATGCAGTTACCGGTATAAGCAAATTATCTTTCGGAATATATCTTGTGCATGCGTGTATTTTGGCGTTATTGCGGGTGAATGTATTAAAAGGTATATTTTCAGTCACAATGAATAATACAAATGTATTTTTGTATATTTTTATTGTTTATCTTTTAACATTTGCAATTTCATACTTAGTAGTATTCATTATTTCAAAAATAAAATATCTAAATCAACTGGTGAAGATTTAAAAAGTTATTTCTTAATTACATCTTTCACATCAGGGCTTGATTCAACATACCCCGTAACCTGTTTGAGCGCAGGTTTAAAGGCATTAATTGTACTTGAACCGCCCAAACATCCCCCCGGACATGCCATAACTTCAATTAAATTACCGAGTTCACATTTACCGTTTTTGGCAAATTTTTTCAAATCTCTTATCTGTGCTTTATCAAGTCCGTTGATTATGTGGGCTTTTGCTTTTTTATCATCGTCAAGTAATGAATTAACCGCAGCCGCAACACCGCCTGTCACTCCGTAATTACGGGCTTGTGCCGAAGATTCTTTCGCATATTCAGAACCCTCACATTCGTTTACCTGAATATTCAGGGCAACAAACCACGCACCAAGTTCTTCGTAATTCAATACGTAATCAATGTTCGGATTTTGCATTGCCTCTCGTCTTTTAGCAACACAGGGACTGAAAAATACCGTAACCGCATCCGGATTTTCTTTCTTTACGATTTCCGCTGTATAATATGCGGGAGTGTGTGTTGATGAACGATAGGGTTTAATCTCCGGAATATGTTTTTCCACAAGTTCGTTATATGCCGCACAACAGGAGGTTGTCATAAATTCCTGACCTTTTTCCATTCTTTCAATAAATTCCGCAGATTCATTTTTGGTTGTAACATCCGCACCCAGCGCAACTTCAACAACATCAGAAAATCCTATATCAAGGATAGCCTGTTTTAATTGCTGAGGAGTGCAGGGTAATTGTCCCATTATTGACGGGGCAAGCATTGCAATAACTTTCTTCCCGTTTTTAATATTTTTTATAATATCTATAATGTGGCTTTTTTTATGAACCGCCCCGAAAGGACATGCACTTACACATTTTCCGCAGGAAATACATTTTTCGTGGTCAATTCTTGTGAGTCCGTCCTCGTCTTTTGCAATAGCACCGACAGGGCAGGCATTTTCACACGGAACGATAATTTTTGTTATTGCCTGAAACGGGCAGACCTGAACACACATTCCGCAGCTTTTACATTTTGAATGATCAATACGAGATTTACCGTTTTCAACTTTTATTGCCCCGAAACGGCAGACAGATTCACACGGTCTTGCAACACAACCCTGACATAAGTCTGTTACGTGTATTCTTGCCGGTACACATTCATTGCAGGCAGTCTGTAAAAGTGTCAGAGGATGTTCCTCCGGAACTTCTCTTTTTGTTGCTTTATCAGCTAGAGTTGAAAGAAGTTCGCTGTCTTTGACTTCTTCAATATCAAATCCCAAACCTGCAATAACCCTGTCACGCAGGATGGCACGTTCTTTGTGTATGCAGCATCTGAACGGAACTTCACTCCCTTGCGGACGCATCATATACGGAATTAATCTTACATCTTCTTCGTAATTATTACCAAGATATGCTCTGATGAGTCTTGCAAGTATCTCTCTTTTTAAATGTGATGTCTGTTTGGGGGTATTTATACTCATTATCTTTTCCTTTTCATATTTTCAAATTAATAAAATTATAAAATAAACATAAAATTTTTGGAATTTTAATTAAAAATCGGGCTGATTATTTTACCAGTCCGATTTTCATTTTTATAAAACTTTTTTAAACTTTTTTGAGCAGTTTTGCATCAATTGCTGCGATAACTTTTTCAACCGTAGCTTCTTTAATTACATCGTTGTTAACTTTAACGTAAGGTGCTTTTGAAAATTCCCAGTCTGTTGCACACAAGCCTAGACAAGGAACACCTGAAACGTCAACTTTGTCACCGTATTTTCTTGGAACAATGTCAATCAATTCCTGAAGATTGGCTGAACCCATAACAAAACATGTTGTACCTAAACAAACTTTTACACTGACTTTTTCCATTTTGTACCCTTCCTTAGTGAAAACACTACATATATTGTATATTAACTCTTTTGAAATATTTATCCTGCAAAACCGCCGCCATTTTTTTGATGATATTTTTTCTGATTTCAATTTCAACCGGTAATGCGGGATTATAGTGAGCCTGATTTAATTTCGCCCCTACCATGAAATTAATACAGTCACTATCTAACAGAAATTCTATCAGTTTTCCTGCTGCGTTGTCAATATCCCACTTTCCGTCTTCCAGTCTTTCGAGTGCTTCGGTCAGGGTCAAAATGCCTTCTGTTACCAAATCAACCCCGTCCATATATGAACATGACGGAAGTTTTCCGATACTGATTTCCTTATCCATTGTAATCGGTAAATTTAGTTCTCTTGAAATCAGGTTTGCGGTGGTTCCGCCGCATATTGCCTTTTTGCCTCCAAAATCTTTAAACATCTGCGCATATTCGGAATCTTTTTTCTGATTAAAAGGAGGACCTGTAAATATAAGTGATGTTCTTGGTTCTCTGAAATACAGAACACATGCGGAAATGTCGTCTTTTGGAAGCCTGTTTGTTTCGATATTAATTGTCTGGCGGATAATATATTGAGATAAATCCGAACTTGAAATATCGGGTTCTTCTGCAAGTTTATTTAAAACAAGTTCTATCAGACCTTCTCTGCGCAAGCCCAGTTTTAATTTTCCGTTCCCCAAACCGCATTGGGTAACTCCGTCAGAACAGAATATCAGACGATCACCGAGCATAAGATTTATTTTGTAACTTTTTAAACACCTGTTTTTGAAAGTTTTTGAGGGGATAGTTTCAAAAGGCGGTGTCATAACTTCATTGTTTCTTATCCATAAAAATTCGGGATTACCTTCCTCAACTATTTTTGCCGCCCCTTCATCGTTCACATCTATGACTGAAAATGTTGAGTAACTGATCTTGCGAACTTTGCAAACAGGCAGAGCGTTCATAACGATTTCAGCCGCATGACGAATGGGGATTTCTTCTTTTTCAACGAATTTTAAAAGCATGGTTGCCGTCATACAGGAGAGTATGTTTGCCTTAATTCCGCTTCCCAGACCGTCCGATAAAACCGCAATAAGTTTGCCCTCATCGGGGTACCTTTTGGAAACAAAATAATCTCCGAATGCATTTTGGTTGTATTTTTTTATCTGATGGCAATCAATATCAATGAACATAAATTTTAAAGCCGTTGAGTCTTTAGGTCGTTAAGTCATTAAAATATTTTTCATAATGAACTTAAAGACGTATTGACTTATCCGTCTTTATTTTCCTCCTTATCATCATAATCGTTTGCGATAGAATTTAATAACGTTTCGGTTTCTACCATGTGTTCACCCAAAAGACATGCAATTTCCTGAACGATAGAAATATTTTTTGAAATAACTTCTTTTGCTTTTTCGGAAATTTTTTCACGGTTCGTTTCCGTTTGGGTTACATCCGTAATTATTGCGCCGACAATTTCGTTCGGTTCTATTGTGAACGCATTTATGTCGTACAGTCTGTCTTTTACGTTGTAATGTTCTTTGTGTAAGTCTTTACCTGTTTTCAGAATTGTTCTGAAAATTTCGGAAAATTCAACAATTCTGTCTATTGCCGCACCTGTCAAACCGTCAGGACGGGCTTTGAATATGTCATACATTTCACCCGTAAACATTTTCATAAAACTGTCGTTTGCTTCTAATATGTTCATATTGCTGTCAACCATTACGATTGCGGCAGGCATGCAACGAAGCATTGCGGCGGCCTTTCTCATTGCGATTTTTCTCATATAAGAAACGCACATTGAGGTTTCCGCAACTCCGTCTAATAGTGCAACGGCAAGTTCACGGCAGGACGAATATCCGCAGCCGCCGCAATTTAGTTCGTCTTCTTCTGAATGTTTACCGATTTTTTTCAGTACCTGCTGAATTTCTTCGAGCGAATATTTTGAAGGTTTTACTGCTTTGGGTGAATAATCGCATTTTACGACAGTTTGTGCAACTGTTGGTATTTCTTTTCTGACTTTTACTTTTGACATAACATCCGAAATTGAACTTATGCCGGCTTTGTTTGAAGCGATACACGGACCTGCGATACATCCCGTATCACATGCAAGTGCTTCCACAAAAACCGGTGAGTTTAATTTTTCGGGGTCAAGGTCGTCTAAGGCTTTTTCAAAAGCACGAATTGTACAAATTTCCATCAATTGTACATCGGGTTTTATTCCGATTTTGCGGATGGTTTCGTTCATTCCGCCGTTAATCGGGTATAATGCTCCTTCGTGTGCGCTATATGGTACAAATTCAAAAGAACTTTCTTTTTTAATTTCGGATATATCACCGATTTCATCGGCTATCCATATTTTTAATTCTTCAAAAGTTATTGAAACATCTATCAGACCGTCATTTTCATCAGATTCGTTTTTCTTTCCGATACACGGACCTATAAATACAACCGCAATGTCTTCACCGTAAGTATCTTTGAGCATTCTGGCATGAGTTTTTGCGGGAGAGCCGATAGGTGTTATGTATTTTGCATATTCGGGTTTATATAGTCTTATATAATCAACGATAACAGGACATGCGCTTGAAATAAGCAAACCCTTATCCATTTTGTTCAAGATTTCCGCATCGTGAATAGAAACCTCCTGAGCGCCGAGTGCGGTTTCCGATACTTCTTTGAAGCCCAGTCTTTTCAGAATGGCTATCATTTTTTGTGCGGAATTTTCAAAAACCGAACGCCATGACGGTGCAAGTGAAACATAAACATCTTTTTGCGCAATTAAAAGATTTTTCACTTTTTCAATATCAACACGCACGCATTTTGCATTTGTCGGACAAACCTTGACACAGTTTCCGCAGGAAATACATTTTTCCGGTATTACTGATGCGTGGTCGTTTTCTATTTTTATTGCCTTAACAGGACAATGTCTGACGCACTTGTAACAATCTTTGCATTCGTTTGTTAGTGTATATACAGGATGCTGAGTTTGACTATTCATTTTTTTATTCCTTTATAAAGACCTTATGATAATTTACTTAATATTTCGTTTAATTTTTCTTCGTTGATTTCGTTATATATAACATCGTCTATAAAAATATTCGGACCTGAACTGCATTCTTCCGTACATAACGCTCCGACTAAATCTATATCCGCATCAAGATTATTTTCTTTTATATAATTCTCCAAAAATTGCAGGTTTCCCATATTCCCCCTTGCAAAACAGGAACTTCCCATACAAACTTTTATACTGTGTTTAGCCATTCTTTCCTCTTTCGGTTAATTACATTTTATTATGCTGAATGTTATAAGGCAAGTGTTTTGTAATTGGCGGGCAAACTCTAAGCTGTTTCTTATCATCTTAATATAATCAATTCGGGTGAGGGAATTGTTTGGCTGAAAGCCCAACTTACAACTTATACCGGTAAAGAACTTATAGACTTATCGACTTCCCGACTTATCGTCTTAATATAATGTAAACAATTTTGTTGAAGTGGGTTTGTTTGTGCTATTATATTGTATATACATTATATTGGGGAGAAATTTATGTCAGAAAATATACAGGACATTATTAATGATAAAGGGGCAGAAGCCTTAAATACTGCCGTAGAAAATAGCGTTAACGAAGAATTGAGAAAACAGATGAATGAGGAATTTGTTGACCCGTCAGGCGGGGTTCATGAAGAAATAGAAACTCATACGTCAGGCGAATATACTGCCGAAAATATCAGGGTTTTGGAAGGTCTGGAAGCAGTCAGAATAAGACCCGGCATGTATATAGGTTCAACTTCACAAAGAGGGCTGCACCATTGTATATACGAAATCGTTGATAACTCAATTGATGAATCTCTGGCAGGTTTTTGTACGGATATTTATGTAACTATTCACAAAGATAACAGTATTACGGTTGAAGACAACGGACGCGGTATTCCTGTTGATATTAAACCCGACAGTGGCAAATCGGCACTTGAAATTGTACACACCGTACTTCACGCAGGCGGAAAATTTGGTGATGGCGGATATAAGGTATCAGGCGGGTTACACGGCGTTGGTGCATCTGTTGTAAACGCATTATCCGAAAAATATATTGTAGAAGTTTGTCGTCAGGGTTATGTATGGCGTCAGGAATATATGAGAGGGGAACCTCTTGCTCCGGTCGAAAAAGGTGAGGCAACCGATAAAACGGGTACAAAGACAACATGGTGGCCTGATCCTGAAATCTTTACGGAAACTACCGAAATTGACTGTGATGTAATCGCTAACCGTCTTAGAGAAATGGCATTTTTGAATAAGGGGCTGAAAATCATTTTTTCACGTCATGATTCGGATAATGTTGAAACTTTCCACTATGAAGGCGGTATCGGAAGTTATGTTGAATTTTTAAACAAGAATAAAACCGTTCTTCACGATAAACCGATTTATATAGATAAAGTAATCGGTGATATTCAGGTTGAAGTTGCTATGCAATACACCGATTCTTATCAGGAAAGTGTTTTATCATTTGCCAATAATATTAATACTCACTCCGGCGGTACTCACTTAACAGGATTCAGAAACTCCATTACAAGAGTATTAAACGATTACGCAAGAAAAAATAATATTTTAAAGGATTCGGAACAAAACCTGTCAGGAGAAGATGTGCGTGAAGGTTTGACGGCTATTGTTTCGGTCAAAATACCAAACCCTGAGTTTGAAGGTCAGACAAAAGAAAAACTCGGTTCTCAGGAAGCAATGGGTGCAGTTCAGGATGCTGTCCGTGACAAATTACAGGAATGGCTTGAGTTCAACCCGAAACTTGCAAAAATGATTCTTGAAAAAACTTTGCAGGCGCAAAGAGCCAGAGAAGCAGCAAGAAAGGCAAGGGAACTTACAAGGCGTAAATCTGTTCTTGAAAATTCAACCCTGCCCGGAAAACTTGCGGATTGTTCCAACAGAGAGCCTGAAAAATGTGAAATTTTCCTCGTTGAGGGAGATTCTGCGGGTGGTTCTGCAAAACAGGGCAGAAACAGAATGTTTCAGGCAATTTTACCTTTGAGAGGTAAAATTCTTAACGTTGAAAAAGCAAGATTAGACAGAATTTATGCAAACAATGAAATTCAGTCAATGGTTCAGGCGTTCGGTATAAAAATCAGTCGTAACTCTGAGGAAGTTGAGATAGATAAACTTCGTTATCACAAAATTATTATCATGACGGATGCTGATGTTGACGGCGCTCACATCAGAACTCTTATGTTGACGTTCTTTTTCCGTTATGCAAGACCGCTGATTGAACAGGGGTATGTTTATATCGCACAACCACCGTTGTTCAAGGTTACTCAGGGTAAGGTTTCGGAATACCTGTTTAATGAACATGTACTTGATAAGATGCTTAAAGAACGTGGTATTAAAAACCTGAGTTTGTCTGATAAAGACAAGAAAAATGTTAAAACGGGTGATGATTTGCTTGACCTGATTAAAAATATGTCTGAATTTTATCATTCATACAATAATCCGATTCTGAATTTATATCCGGCTGTATTTTTGAGAGGGCTTGTCCGTTCCGGAATCGCTCTGGAAGATTTTGACAGTCAGATAAAGATGAACGAAATCTGTGATTATTTGAATCACTATCTGCAAGATCACGCTAAAAACTATAATATTCAGGAAGCGGAAAATTACAGAGTTGAAGTTAAATATAATGCGGAAAATGCTAAATATTCGTTTATGCTTCACCTGAACGATGAAGAACACGTTATTCTGAACCAGAATATTATAAAGAGTTCTGAGTACAAAAAACTGAAAACGTCATATCCTCTTATTCGTGATTTTCTGATAGAAGAATCTGACGGACTTCTTTTGGAAACTGATACAGAAAAATATGAAATCAATTCGTTTGAAAAATTGCAAAAAATTATTGACGAAAGAGGTCAGAAGGGATTACAAATTCAGCGTTTCAAAGGTTTGGGCGAAATGATGCCGCAGCAGCTTTGGGAAACAACAATGGACCCTGCAACAAGAACATTGTTAAAGGTTAATGTTGAAGATGCAATGCTTTGCGACCAGTTGTTTGATGTATTGATGGGTGATAAAGTTGAACCCCGTCGTGATTTCATTGAAACCAATGCTGTTTATGCAACAAACATTGATACCTAGGGGGTAAATGTTTGTAACCAACAATAGCATAGAATGTAGGGTGGGCAATGCGAAAGCGTGCCCACCATTTTTAATTTTTTCTACTTATATTTACCCCCCCTTCCATGACAAAATCTTAAAATATTTTCACATTGTATATACTGAGTATTTCTAAATAAAGTGTAAATTTTACAAATTTTAAACATTCTTATCATGAGTTAATATTTTATAAAAATGTTCGACCTGACCATGACCTTTGAGATTTCAGAGTTACGGATAAAATGTTTAGATAAGTAACAAAAAACACCATCCAAAAGATGTATTTTTTTCTAATTACTATTAATTTTTTAATTAATTTATGATATTATAATTGAATAAAGAGATTATGGGTAGAAAAAAAAGAAAAATCCCCCAAAGAGTTGATTTTATTCGGTTTCAACCCCAGGGGACAACATGCCCTAAGAAGGGCTGAGGAGATTTAATTATGCAAAATGCGGTTAATCAGAACAGTAATGAAAATGTAGTAGGTATAACTTCGGCAAACGTATCCGATGCAATAAAAAGAGTTCACGACTCAAATGCAATGTTTACAAAAGAAGTTGCCGACAATGCCTCACGCTTGCCGGAAAGTGTGTCTATTATTAAAAAAGACGGCACAAAGGAACAATATAATGTTCAAAAGGTTGTTAATGCCGTTAAAAAATCAGCAACACGTATGCTGATAACTTTTAGTGATGAAGATTTAAAACGAATCTGTGATTTCGTTAATAAAAACGTAAGTGATTTGCACAAAGACGAGATTTCCATCTGGGAAATTCACAATATCGTAGAAAGTGCTTTGGAAAGCATTAACCCGATTGTTGCAAAAAGTTACAGAAATTACAGAAACTATAAAACAGATTTTGTTGCTATGCTTGATAAAGTTTATCAGGAAAGCCAGAAAATCATGTATATCGGCGATAAGGAAAATTCAAATTCCGACTCCGCTCTTGTATCAACAAAAAGATCATTGATTTTCAACCAGTTAAACAAAGAATTATACAAAAAATTCTTCTTAACCGTTGAAGATTTGCAGGCAATCAGAGAAGGTTACATCTATATCCACGATATGTCTGCCCGCCGTGACACAATGAACTGCTGTTTATTTGATGTTGCGGAAGTTTTAAAAGGCGGATTTGAAATGGGCAACCTTTGGTACAACGAGCCGAAAACCTTGGATGTTGCATTTGATGTAATCGGTGATATTGTTATGGCTGCCGCAAGTCAGCAGTACGGCGGATTTACCGTTCCTGAGGTTGATAAGATTTTGGCACCTTACGCTGAAAAATCATATCAGAAACAGTATGACAGATATATTTGCATGGGCTTATCCTTTGAAAAAGCAAGAGAAGAAGCGTTGAAAGATGTTAAAAACGATTACGAACAAGGTTTCCAGGGTTGGGAATACAAGTTCAACACAGTTGCATCTTCCCGCGGTGATTATCCGTTTATCACAATGACAATCGGTTTGGGAACAGGTGAATTTGAAAAAATGGCATCAATGACTATGCTGCAAATTCACGCAAAAGGTCAGGGTAAAAAAGAAAATAAAAAGCCCGTATTGTTCCCGAAAATTGTATTTTTGTATGATGAAGAACTTCACGGAGAAGGCGGAGTTTCTCATGACCTGTTTGAAGCAGGTGTTGAATGCTCAAGAAAAACAATGTATCCTGACTGGTTATCATTAACCGGTGAAGGTTACATTTCTGAAATGTACAAAAAATACAAAAGAGTAATTTCTCCGATGGGCTGCAGAGCGTTCTTATCACCATGGTTTGAAAGAGGCGGAATGTGTCCTGCGGATGAAAATGACAAACCGGTATTTGTCGGAAGATTTAACATCGGTGCTGTCAGCCTGCACCTGCCTATGATTTTGGCAAAAGCAAGACAGGAAAATAAAGATTTCTATGAAGTTCTTGATTACTATATGGAAATGATAAGAAAAATCCATATCAGAACTTATGAATATCTTGGTGAAATGAGAGCATCAATAAATCCGCTGGCGTATTGCGAAGGTGGTTTCTACGGTGGTCATTTAAAACCGCATGACAAGATTAAACCGTTACTGAAAGCGGCAACTGCATCTTTCGGTATTACGGCACTGAATGAATTACAGGAACTTTATAACGGAAAATCTCTTGTTGAAGACGGTGAATTTGCTGTTGAAGTTATGGAATACATCAACAATAAGATTAATCAGTATAAAGAAGAAGACGGACATCTGTATGCTATATACGGAACTCCTGCCGAAAGTCTTTGCGGGTTACAGGTTCAGCAGTTCCGTAAAAAATACGGCATTAAAGAAAAAGTTTCTGACAGAGGATATGTTTCTAATTCATTCCATTGCCATGTAACAGAAAAAATTTCACCTATCGAAAAACAGGATTTGGAAAATCGTTTCTGGAACTTGTTTAACGGCGGTAAAATTCAATATGTAAAATATCCGCTTTCGTATAATAAAGAGGCTATTAAAACATTATTGAAACGTGCTATGGACAAAGGTTTCTATGAAGGTGTCAACTTGTCATTGGCATATTGCGATGACTGCGGACATCAGGAACTTGCAATGGATGTATGTCCGAAATGCGGCAGCCGTAACCTTACAAAAATTGACCGTATGAACGGATATCTTTCATATTCAAGAGTTAACGGCGATACTCGTCTTAACGAAGCAAAAATGGAAGAAATCGCTGACAGAGTCAGCATGTAACAGTATTTATGAGTCGGGCTTTCAGCCCGACTTACATAAATCTAATGTATGTTTTAAAAAACGTAAGTTGGGGTTTTTGCCCCAACATTTAATATTCTCGGGAGTGAAGATAATATGAATTATCATAACATTACAAAAGATGATATGTTGAATGGTGACGGTTTGAGAGTCGTGTTGTGGGTTTCCGGATGCACTCACCACTGCGAAGGCTGTCAAAATCCGATAACATGGGATTTGGCGGGTGGTTTGCCGTTTGATGAAGCCGCAGAAAACGAATTATTTGAGGCTTTGGGAAAATCTCATTGTTCAGGAATTACGTTTAGCGGCGGAGATCCTTTACATCCGTTTAATCGTTCGGAAGTTTTCAGACTTGCCAAAAAGTGCAAGGAACTTTTCCCCGAAAAACCGGTATGGTCATACACCGGCTTTCTGTGGGAAGATGTGAAAGACGAAGAAGGAATGAAATATATCGATGTCTTGTGTGACGGGAGATTTGTAAAAGAATTAAACGATAATAACATTGAATGGGTAGGAAGTACAAACCAGCGTGTTATTGACGTTCAGGAAAGTCTGAAAACAGGTAATGTAGTTTTGCATAAATCTGTTTAAAAGTTTTGAAAAAGAGCGGTCTGAAAAATTTTCAGACCGCTCTTTTTTATTGCATTTATTAAAAGAATTATCTTACGTTATTTCCCAAAAAGCCTGCCATTGTAGGAGCATGTCCTGCAAATTGATGCTTTTCAAGGTATCTTGCAGCCTGTTCGGATTTTTCGTTATCCGCTGCTTCTTTGTCTTTTTTCGCACGTTCTGCCGTCATTTTTTCGCATTTGTTTGCAATCCATATAATCAGGCTCGGAATCAGGATGATTGTTGAAACAAAACCGAAGGTGCTGTTCCATGTTTTTGCTTTTCTTAACAGAGCGTTGTCACCCTTGAAGTATTCATAGAACTTGTTGATTAAAGTTTTGTCTTCTGCGTTGCTTGCGGCATTGAGGGCATCTTTTATGTCTGTAACTTTTGCATCGGCATAGGACAGACCGTTTTTGTGTTTTTCAAGAATATTTCCGACAATATCTTTGAGTTCAATATCTTGTGCGAATGCTTTTTTAATATCGCCTTTACTGTCCTCAATAAACTGCATAAATCCGTTTACGCCGCCTTTGTAATCTTCAATATTTGTATATTTCGAAGTTAATTGTTTTGAAGAAAGCACGCTGTGGTGAGTATCTAACGGATTCAGGTAATCAAAGATTCGCTGAACGGCATTTCTCTTGTCGGTATCTTTCTTGTTAAGTGCAAGACCTGTCATTTTTGTTATTCCGTCTGAGAACAGTCTTGCAAGTGCTTTTGCACCGAATAACAATGCTGTGAAACTTGTCATATCACGGAATACAATTTCACCGTAATCGTATTTGTCATCTGCTTTTGCAAGTCTTGGCGGAATACAGAATCCGTATAACAGAACAGGCATTGCTGCACCTGACATAATGTTTCCGTCAAATTCAAATATATCGGAAACTTTCTTTAATGTTTTATTGTGGAACACTGTTTCACCAAGGTTTTCAAGTTGTCTAGCACCTATTGAACCCGTAAACGGAACAGGTTTTCCTGCCGCATCTTTTTGTACGTTTTTGGTTTCGGGTTTTTGATTATTGTTGTTTTCAGCGTTAGTTCCTTTTAATGCAGGGTTGCCGTCAAGACCCATTTTATACAATTTCGGAATCTGTGAATAGAACATTGCAATTGTTGCGAATATTCCGAGGTTAGTTACGATTCTTGAGCCCATTCTCTTTCTTGTGAATGAAGTTACTGCATTTTCAATTTCTGTTGCGGATAATTTATCTTTTGCGCCGGTCATTGCTTTTTTAACATTATGAACTGCATCAGAGAAATAATCGTTCAGGGCTTTGCCCATTTCACCGATACTTCCGCCTTTTACACCTTGTGAAGTTGTGTATTCAACCGCAAGTTCGTTAACAGCACCGCCGATAGTTTGTTTTTTTAGTTTCATAAACATATCTTCAACAGTACCGCCTTCGAGTTTTTCAATTGCTGCTGCTTTTGCTTTTTTGCCTTTAATACTCTTATCCGCCATAATGTTTTCAACTTCAATCTGGCGTTTTGCAAAATCTTCTGCAAGTTTGCCAACTTTTTCGGCTGAAAGTTTTTCGCTTTCAGGCAGATGAGAGTTAACACTCTGTTCTATAACTTTTTCATAAACACCCTTATAAAAACCTGTTTTATCAAGAGCTTCACCTTTTGCGATAGCATCTGCATTTGCTTTTGCATATTGTGCAAATGGTTCGTTAAAGCCGTTGATATAGTTGATTTTTACGTTGTTACCAGCACCAAACCATTTTTTAATACCGGCAAACATAGCAAGCGGAATTAAAAATGCGCTCGGACCTGTGATTATTTCACGTAAAAACTCTTTACGTGCTAATCTCCAGTTATATTCACGTTTCTGTTTCCCGTTTTCGTCTAATACGGGCTGGCCGTTTTCATCGGTTTTTTTGCTGCCTCTCAAAAGCCCTTTTCCTACACGGGGTGTAATAAATCCAAGTCCGTCCTGAATGATGAAAGATGCAGCATATCCGCCTTGTTCAATAAAATTCATTGTACTTACGATGGGGTTAAATCCTCCGGGGGTACCTGTGAATGATACGGAATCTGCCTGCATTGGGGCAGTTTTGTATGATTGCGCATAATACGGGGTTTTTTGTACTTTTATCTTCTGATTTTGCGCATTATTATTATCTTCTATACTTGGTATGATTCGTTTTACTGACATGATCCCTACTAATTCTAAACCTTCTATATATCTTGAAAAAATCGCACGTCTGATTAATTGCCATTTTTTCCGGGTAATGTTTCAAAACTTTAACATTAAGTACACTAAATTTTCAAAACAAGTGTACTTATTATACTTAATAATTGAATTTTTATCAAGTAATATACTACAATTATAACATTTCTGTTACATTTCAGTCTGCTTTATAATATTTTGAATTTGGTGTATAATGCTGTTTGTGGAGTTATTTTTATGAAAGATTTTGAAAATATAAGAAATATCGCATATTTAGGACCTGAAAATTCGTTTTCGGAAATGGTAACGGATGAGTATTCCAGTATGTATAATCTCAATTGCTATCCGATGCCGTTTAATACGATTAAACAAGTTGTTGATTATGTTTCAAAAAATACGGAAGATACAATAGGCGTTTTGCCCGTTGAAAACACAATAGACGGAGCGATAAGAGAATCTATTGACAGTATAATTCTTTCAACCAATCCTAATTTGAAAATCATTTCCGAGATGATTATGCCCGTTGAATATTGTCTTTTGTCCAAAACGACAGAGTTTTACAGTATAACTGGACTTATTGCAACCCCACGTCTTTTGGGTAAATGCGGTAAATTTATCGAAGAAGAAATGCCGAGAAATCTTAATATAATTGAATCAGCAACCATGCTTGAATCGGCAAGAGAATTAAATAACCATAACCTTACCTATGCTTGCATAGGTAACAGAAAAATTGCCCAAAATTGCATGCTGAATATTCTGAAAGAAAATATCCATGACGATAAATATAACCGGACACGTTATATTTTAATCGGCGATATTGAACCTTTCAGTATCGTCGATTTTCCTGACCATATT
>CAMHMW010000020.1 GCA_946186335.1 uncultured Candidatus Melainabacteria bacterium | reverse complement strand
TCTGCACACGGAATACTCATTGCTGGACGGAGCGATAAGAATTGGGGAACTGGTAGATTTTTGCAAGGAGAAGGGATTCCCTGCCGTTGCAGTAACCGATCACGGGGTTATGTACGGAGATATGGAACTTTATACAACTGCAAAAGATGCCGGAATAAAACCGATTTTGGGCTGCGAATTTTATGTTCACACAGGCGATATAACAATACAGGACAAGAACAATAATCCATGCTATCACCTTGTTTTGCTGGTAAAAGATAAAACAGGCTATCAAAACCTTATAAAACTTGTTTCAACCGCCTGCTGCAAGGGAAAATATGTTCACCCCCGCATTAACTGGGAACTTATTGAAAAACATCATGAAGGTTTGATTTGTTGTTCCGCATGTTTGGGCGGGGAAGTTTTACAGCATCTTTTGAAAAACGATTATGAAGGTGCAAAAGCCGTTGCGAAAAAATATAAAGATTTATTTGGAGATGATTATTATATTGAACTTCAAGACCACGGTCTGGAGGAGCAAAAACGAACCAACCCCGAACTTATAAAACTTGCAAAAGAACTTGATATAAAAATGGTTATCACAAACGATTCTCACTATCTGCGTCTTGAAGATGCCGACATGCATGACACTCTTTTGTGTATGACAACAAACAGCGATAAAGACGATCCGAACCGTTTTCATTTCCCGAATAACGAATTTTACGTAAAAACGGTTGAACAGTTAAGAGATGCTTTCAGATGGATGGACAGCAATATGTTTAACGAATGTATTAAAAATACCGTTGATATTGCTGAAAAATGCCATCTTATGCTTGAACTCGGAAAAAGTCCTCTGCCTGATTACAAAGTTCCCGAGGGCTATACCATTGAAACATATCTTGAATATCTGGTTCATTGCGGTTTAAAGAAAAGATACGGCGAAGTTACCGCAGACATTAAAAAACGTGCCGAATACGAACTCGGTGTAATTGAACAAATGGGATTTGCTGCATATTTTTTAATCACATGGGATTTTATTCACTATGCAAAAACTCACGGGATTCCTGTAGGTCCGGGACGAGGCTCTGCTGCCGGGTCAATTGTAGCGTACTCTCTTGAAATTACAGACCTTGATCCGATTAAGCATAAACTCTTGTTTGAAAGATTTTTAAACCCCGAACGCTATACCATGCCTGATATTGATATAGACTTCTGTATTGAACGAAGGGGAGAGGTTATCAAATATGTAACCGAAAAATACGGAGAAGATAAGGTCTGCCAGATTGTCACTTTTGGTACTTATGCGGCAAAAGCGGCATTTAAAGCGGTTGCCCGAATATTAAAAGTTCCGTTTTCTGAAAGTAACAGACTTGCAGGACTTATTGAACCCGCGATAGAATTTGCACAGGCACAGGATGATAAGGTTAAAACACTTAAAAGGGCGATGGAATTTGAGGGTTCTGAACTCCGCACACTGTATGATAAAGATGAGCAGATAATGATTGACCCGACAATTAATAAAACTGTCGGAATGAAAAAGTTAATTGATTTGGCTGTAGCCATTGAGGGGCTGAAATACAATACCGGTACCCATGCCGCAGGCGTTATCATTTCACAAAAACCGCTGGATGAGATTATCCCAATACAACCGTCAAAAGACGGAATTATTCAGACCGGATATCCGCCACACGATGTAACAGAAGTTTTAAGTCTATTAAAAATGGACTTTTTGGGGTTGCGTAACATCACAACCATATACAAAACTATTGATATGATTAAAGCCCGTCAGGGAATTGATGTTGATATAAACAATATTCCGTTAGATGATAAACCGACTTATGAAATGCTGATGAACGGAGATACTGACGGGGTATTCCAGCTTGAATCACAGGGGATGAAAAACCTTGTAAAAAGATTAAAACCTGACGTATTTGAAGATTTGGGTGCGTTGGTTGCTTTGTTCAGACCCGGCCCGCTGGATTCGGGAATGGTTGATGATTTTGTTGAGCGTAAACACGGCCGGCAGGAAATTACTTATGCACATCCGCTGCTTGAGCCTGTCTTAAAAGATACCTACGGAACAATTGTTTATCAGGAACAGATAATGCAGGTATTTCAGGTGCTCGCCGATTATACACTCGGTCAGGCGGATATGGTTCGCCGTATGATGGGTAAGAAAAAAGTTGACGAGATGGAAAAACAAAAAGGGTTGTTCATTGAACGCTCTGCAAAACACGGAATGACTTCCGAGGGTGCTACAAACCTGTTCAACCAGATTCTGGCATTTGCATCATACTGTTTCAACCGAAGCCACTCGGCGGCTTATGCCTTTGTTGCTTATCAGACGGCATATTTAAAATGTCATTATCCCGTTGAATACTTATCGGCATTACTTTCAAGCGTTGCGGGAGATTCCGAAAAAACTCAATTATATATTGAAGAGGCACTGAAAAAAGGGATAAAAGTTCTTCCGCCCGATATAAACCATTCACTTGCGACCTTCACCCCTGACGGTGATAACATCCGTTTCGGTCTTGCCTCAATAAAACAGGTCGGTGACACGGTAATTCCCGACATCATAAAAGAACGTGAAGAAAACGGGGAATTTACGTCAATTTACGATTATATAAAACGAACCGATATTAAGTGTTCAAACAAACGAACTTTGGAAGGCTTGATTAAGGCAGGAGCATTTTCAACGATAGAAAAAAGCCGTAAACAACTTTTGGAAAATCTGGAATATATTTGTGCAACCGCCTCAAAAGAAGCAAAAGAAAAAGAACTCGGACAGGGAAGTTTATTTGATATGCTGGGTGACAGTTCATCTGTTGCAAATGCAAAATTCAATCTTGCCGGTTCTGATGAAGAATACGATGCACGACAAATTCAGCTTTTTGAAAAAGAATTTCTCGGTTTTTATGTCACAAGCCATCCGCTTGCAACAATTCGTGACAAGTTGCCGTTTTTAATGACTCATAAAATTTCTCAGATAAATTCGGTACCTAATGACAAGGTTGTAACAATTTGCGGACTTGTTACTTCTATGAGCCAAAAACCAACCAAGAAAGATCCGAGCAAGTATCTTCGTTTCCTTACAATTGAAGATTTGACAGGAAAAATTGAATGTCTGGCATTTAATCAAAAAATCGTTGATTACGGCGATTTTATGCAGCCGGAGCAGAGAATTATTGTATCGGGAAAAGTCAGCAGACGGGACAATGATGACGAAAATGCAGCCCCGACAATTCTTGTTGATACGGTAAAACCCGTTGATAATTCAAACATTTTCACCATTGAATTAAAGGATGATTTTAAATACGAAGAACTGATTTCACTAAAAGATTTGTTATGCAAAAGTTCAGGTTCTGACCCTGTAATGTTTAAAATGAAAGATTTGGAAGGCGAAACAAAAGTTCTGACATCTTCCATTTTCTGGGTTGATTCAACAAATGACCTTGTACATTCAATTGAACGTAATTTCGGTGAAAAAGTCGCCGTATCAATAAATTCGCTTGATAAAAAATGGTAAATTTTTATGAGTATTGAAAGTGATATTTTCAAAAAAAGCACTCCCGATTTTAAAAAACTTATAGAGTACGGATTTAAGAAAACCAAAACATCTTACGTATATGAAAAACTTTTCAGAAACGAAGAGTTTAAAGCACAAATTGAAATTCAAAAAACGGGGGAAGTTTTCGGCAAAGTTTTTGATATGGAAAATGAAGATGAATTTTTGCCCCTGAAAGTTGAAAGTCAGGAGGGGGCTTTTGTTGCCGACATCAGAGAAGAATACAAAACCATTCTGACCGATATAAAAAATAAATGTTTCAGCGAAAATTATTTCGCATCAGATCAGGCAAACAGAATAACAAATCTGATTATCAAAAAATACGGTAACAAACCCGAATTTATGTGGGAGCAGGCACCTGATTTCGGAGTATTTAAAAACCCAAATAATAATAAATGGTACGGAATAATAATGAATATTCCACGCTCAAAACTCACAGGAAAAGACAAAGCTCCGGTTGAGATTATAAATATAAAACTTGACCGTGACAAGATACAGGAATTGTTGAAAAAAGACGGATTTTTCCCCGCATGGCACATGAATAAAAAAACTTGGATAACGATTACACTTGATGAAACCTTGCAGGATGAAGAAATTATGACACTAATTTCAGAAAGCCATTCCTATACACGGGGGTAATTTTATTTTGTATTTTTCACTATATATTAATATTTAGTTTATAGGTCGGATTTTAATCCGACAAAATAAAAGAGTGACTTTTAGCAAAAGTCACTCTTAATAAATGGTTGCGGGAGCTGGATTTGAACCAACGACCTTCGGGTTATGAGCCCGACGAGCTACCAGACTGCTCCATCCCGCGCTACAAATTTCGTCAACATCTCTGCCAACAATTTTATTATCGTACGTAAATATTAAAAATCAAGTCTATCATTAATTCTCTTAACATAAAAAATCGGACTCCGTTTCCGAAGCCCGATTATATATATCAAAAACTAATTCTTATTATTGTCCGAACAATTTACCGTGTTTCTTCATATTAACCAGTGTTGCATCCGGGCTGATTGAAGCGGTTTCGGAACCGTTGTCAAACAGGATACCTTCATCTCCGCTGTTGAGATTTGCTGTACTGGTTACGGTAAGTTTTTTACCTTTATGTGAAACAATGACTTTCTTATTTGTTGTCTTAATTGCGCCGGCTACACCGGTATCACCCTTGTGGTTAACAAGTGCTGCCTGATTTCCGGTTGTATTGATTGAACCTGCATACTGTAAACCATCATTTCCGGAAATATTCTTGATAAGAACTTCACCGCTGCCGTCAACAACAAATGTGCTTGATACGTTAATACCGGTTCCGTTAACTCTGGATGCGGCATAGAATCCGCCGTTTTCACCCAAAGCACCGCTGTTATTATGAACGGTTGAGCCAAGTGATAATGCACCTTTATTTGCAAGAACATTTACTCTGCCATCGTGTGTAATTGTACTGTTAACAGCCATATTTCCGGTACCAAAGTTCTTAATATTCAGATTACCGCCGGTAACCGTAACGTTGCCATCATTTGTAAGTGTCATTGTGTTACCGCCAGCTCTGTTGATAATACCAACATTTCCACCGGTTGCCTGTACATTACTTGATACATACATATTGCCCATATCGTTGTTGATAGCAATTGTACCGTTTGTTGCTTTAACAGAACCCTTCAGGTCTAAACCGTTAGCACCTGATGCGACCTGTGTTCCGGAATTTCTGATAACAAGATTTCCGCCGGAGTTTTCAATTACGGCTGAACCTGCCTGAGTTATACCTGTTGCATCTTTTCTTGCAGCAATGTATAATTTACCGTTTTGGTTTTTGGTTGACGAAGTATTTGTAAATGATAATTTACCATTATCATTATAAATACGAAGTTCACCATTATTTTCAACTTTACCGTTGAATGACATATCACCGGTTGCATCCTGAGTATTAGCAATTTTTAATTTACCGTTGTTGGTAACTTCTGAACTTGAACTAAATTCAGCCTCGCCACCTTCGTTTATAATACCCATATTACCGTCAAGGTTCTGGACTTTGGCATTAACGGTTAGTTTACCGTTTTTGTTACGAATCGCAGTTTTACCTGTTGCGTTTTTAACATTACCTTCAATAAGCATCGAAGTTCCACGGTTTCTCATTGCCAATTCGCCTGCTGCATTGATATCACCTTTTGCCGCAAATGCACCCTGTCCATCATTGATAATATACGCTTTTGCTGCATTAAATTCAGAACCCTCAGCCAGAGTCAGGTTACCTGAACCGTTATTTATAAAACGACCTTCGTTTGCTGCTGTAATTTTAACTCCGCTGTTTGCGACAAGGTCTGTTCCTTTATTTTGTGCAACTACATTATAACCGTTAACTTCGGCACCGTTTTTTAATTCAAGTTTGCCTGCGGTGTTGTATATTCTTGCCAATTTATCAGAACTCGACGCAACCTTACCGGATACGTTTGTACCATTAGCACCGTTATTTGTCAGATATACATCACCGACACCGTTAGTAACAGTACCTGTTACATCCATACTGTCAGTTGATTTTAATAAAATTCTGCCTCCGCTTGTTGCAAATCCGCCAGCTTTTGCTGTACCATCAGTATTTACGAGATTTTCAAACAATGCTGATGCTGCTTCTTCTGATGTCAAAATACTTTGGTTAGCAACACCGTTAACAACATTTCCTGCAACCTTTACCGCAGAACCTGTTCCTTCAACTCTGTCTGCTGCAAAAACTTTACCGTTGATTGTGATTTCAGCACTACCAGCCGGTAAAAGTGCATTTGAATTTTGTGTTAATTTTGAAACCTTGCGACCGATTGCCTCAGCATAATCAAATCCTTCTTCACCATAATTTTTGCCGCCATTTGTAAGCAAACTGTTATATGTTGACTGACTCGGAGTTGCAACAGATAATCTGCCGACATTCAAAACACCGGACTGTCCGACAACAAATCCGCCCGGAGTAATAAAGATGGCATGCCCGTTGAAGAAATTTTCACCTCTTACCGTGTTCAGCAAACCATTGATTTCAACCTTATTCGGTACAAGGTTGACAAATGCATCCGGATTGGTGCCGCCTTCTCTTGTAAAGTCTAAGTTTACGACATGACCTCTGTCCAGTACGAAGTTATCATACTTACGATAACCTGCATTACCGCTAAAATGTTCAGGCTTAACAGTATAGGTTGTACCGTTTACCGTTGCACCCGTGATGTTTGTCGCATGTGCACATCCGACAGACAACGTTACAGCAATTGCTGCAAGAATTAGTTTTTTGTTCATACGATATTCTCCTTTTTAGGTTCTTTATTTTCTATCATCTCATTCATTCTTTCATTAGCGCACACTCAAATAATTTATTATTTGGGCTGTTCCTCGGGGTCATGTATATACAACGTATATATCTTATATTATATATAAACCCCTCATTTTTTTAAATTTTACCAATATTTTTGAAATTATTACATTTCTTAACATCGGCACAATTTAAAAAGTCTGATAATTGAGTGTTAAATGCCTTTTTCAAAGGAATACGTTAATTGCAAAACCTTTCTTTCTTGTATCAGGACATGCCTGACCTATAATCTTCAATTAATGTATCGGCACAAAATAAAAAAACTTTAATTAATTTCGCAAATATTACACTATTTTAATGAGAAAAAATTGTAGTAATTCTAAAATTTTAATTTTTCATTACATTTATCCCGCAAAAATTTTTATATTCGGTTTTAATATTTTTATTAAAATCTGTGAGGTGTAGTGTTGAAAATCGATTTTAAATGTCCTGATGTCTCAAACATAAACTATATTAACCGTACAGAGAAACGAAAAAACGAAGTTCAGCAAAATTTTTCGGACAAATCATTCTGTGTTTACAATTTTGCATACCCGATAATAAATCGTATTAAACCGTATCAGGGAATAACCGTTTCCTTTATGGGACACAATGTCCATATTGTTGATGCGGGAGCGCATGCCGATTATATGAAACACTTTGCAACCGCCGTAAATAAAGATATGGACGTTGAAATGCACTATTCTGAAGAAAACCCGAAATACAGAGGAACAAAACAATTAAAAAGTTTGGAAGAAGAACTTTCAAAACTTGCACAATCTCAGGATTCTTTTGAGGATGAATATGTTGCTGTACCTGCACTTGCATCTGTCGGGATACAAAATATTCAAGACCAATATGAAAGAATCATGGGTAAAAAAATCAAACTCACGACAGAAAATATAAAATCCCACAAAAGAGAACTCCTGGCATTTTTAAAAGAGATTTATGAACATCCCGAAGAACACAAAAAATATATTAGTTATATGGACTCACCCAAACAGGGAATAGAATATACTTACGGGGTTATAAAACAAATAAACAGACTTAAAGCAAAGGGAGCAAAAGTTTATGTTCCGTCTGGGCACCCGCAGGAACAGTCCTTAAAATGGCTGGCAGGAGAAAGGGGATTAAAAGACGAGTTATACCATTATATTGCAACCGGCCAAGACCCGAATAACGTAATTCATAAACTGCATAAAGAAATAAAAGACAATAATTGGTACGATTTCAATTTATTATCCCTGTCAAATGCCAACATTGTAGGAGTAAAAGGTGTCGGAGGGGCGCAGGATTACATGTTTGCGGCTTATGATTCCTGCATAACAGACGGCGCAAGAGGGGTTTATAATTTATCTCCCGTACTTGACAAAAAAACAGGTAAGATTTTAGGTTACAGTTTTACCGATACAGCAACCGTTGAATATCCTCTTTCTGATTTTCCGCACAAAAAAGAAGTCAAAAACATATCCCGATTTGTCGGAAAACAAATAAGCGAAGTTCTTGCCGACAGCAAAGAAATTTCGGATATGCAATACTGCCGACTGAACAATATCAACCCCGCAAGATGTGCTGATAAACTTTATCCCGTAAGACAGGTATTTACGGCTGAACAAATTAAGAAAAACAAAATAGATTTAAAGGGTAATTATGTTGACAAAAGTTTAAAACTATTCTTCACAACAAACATAGACGGGGAAGTTATCTTCCCGAAATGCGACTGTGAAGGAAGCGGCAAACCGAGTATTTATTCAATGTGGGGAAGTTGTTTTGCAGTGTTTAACGCCATTTCCCGTGATATAAATTCCGAAAACGAACTTATATCAAAGAATTATGATGAACACATAAGAGAACTGAAATCGATTATAAACAAGGGCATTTATGAAATGGAAAGGGGAAGCACCCCAAAAGCATATCAGTTATTTGACTCTGCAGTTCACGCCGATAAAGCATTTCATAACCTTAATCCCGATTATTATATGAGTTTTGAACCGTATTACTATCTGGGGAATATTTGCTTAAAACAAAGCGGTAACATTGATGAAGCAGCCGCTCATTTTAATAACGGAATAAACCTGCTTTCAAATTATTTGGTAAATAAAGAAAAAATATCATTAGATAAAATCCGAATTGACCATGACATCTGCAAAGCATCAGAAAAAGCCACCAAAGAATATGACGATAACCTTAAAAAATATACAAAGAAATCGTTTATATCAAAATGGTTTGCAAAACCGCCGGTAAAACCATGGATATATGACTACTACAAAAAACCTCAATATATAAACGCAGACAAATTATACTCACAATACATCGTAAAACTGGCTGAAATGTTCCGCGCGCAGGCAATAATTTGTAAAGCCAAAGGTGAAAAATATCCCTATGATGTCTGCAATTATGCCGCAAGCTGTATTCAGTCCTGTGATGAAGAAACAGGTATGCAAATTTTACAAAGGAGGGCAGAGGGTGTACAATATATAGGGGACTTATATGATAACAAGAATTAACTCTATATCATTTACGGGACATATAATTGATGCTCACATGCATTCCGGCAGATGGTGGCGTTACGACAATTTGTATGATCACACCCCGGATATTGACACCTTCACAAAACAACCCCTTCCAAACGGGGATACCGTTGAAAAAGTTGTAGTGTCAAATCTTGACTGCATGGTAAGAATTGAACCGCAGGGTGAAAAAGCACAATTCTTATCAGATGAATTAACGGGAAACAGAAAATTGTTAGAACTTGTAAAAACCAAAGAATGTATAATTCCGCTTGCAACATGCCAGCCGGGTTACGGAAGTGCAGAAAATATTAAAACTCTGCTTGAAGAAAACCCCAAACAGTTTGCAGGCTTAAAATTCCATTCCGAACAATTAAATATACCCGCCGATTCAGCAGTTTACAACCCGTATATGGAGATTGCAAAAAAAGAAAAGTTACCCTGCCTGTTCCATTCGGGACAGACTTTTGATACACCGACAGGTAAAGCAACACAGGTCTCAAAACCTCAACAAATATACACCCTTGCAAAACGTTATCCGGATGTACCCGTTATTATTGCACATCTTGGAGGTAACGGAGATGCTAATACAATGACCGCGGTTGACTGCATTATAAATTCAATAAAAAATAACGATGCAAAACTCTATGCGGATATTTCATGGATAGACTGTGACAACCCCTCAAAATCAACATTATTACAGGTTATAAAACGACTGCGTGAAGAAAATGCACTTGACCGACTGATGTTCGGGACAGATGCCCCCATCGGCAGATTCGGTTTCTGGGGAGAAAATTATGTTGAACCTATCCACGCATACACAAACAATATTAACGAAATTAAAGCAATGATAAAAAGAGAGTTCGGAAGTGATGCGGATAGCATTACCGAACAAATATTCTATAAAAACGCAAAAGATTTGTTTATTGAAAGAAATTGGCAGTCAAAAGGTGCGGCAAAAAAAGTTTCAAAGACTAAAATCGGAATTATTGCAGGGCTTTTAGCGCTGGTTGTCGGCGGTTTAAGTGTCAGCGCAGCACAGCAGAATAACAAAGCGAACACTCCCCGCCCCTCACAAATTGTTAATGCAAAATAATAAACTAATAACGATAAATATTACACTGTGTTCCGCGGTGAATTTCTCTCATCAGAGCAACAACCGATTCCGACCAATTATCGGACTCGCAATATTTTTTACCGATTTTTGGAGGAGTCTTTAAGCCCTGAGCGACATAATTTCTTTGCAGATTTGATGCTATTGAATCAATACATGCTTCAACCGAATTGTATCTGATATAACCGTTGGATGTTCTCATCCCGCCGATATTATTTAAACTTTTTGCAATAGGGGATGTTCCGTGTCCGCTTTCGTGGTTTGCAATACTGATTAAAAATGCAGCATTGATATTGTATTTGTCCTGTGCGTTGCAAAAAGCCTGACTTTTCCCTTTTAAAACTCCCGACAGATAATTCTCCAAAAACTTCGGACTGCCTTCATATCTTGTTTGGGAAACATCCGTATAAAGATTAGGTTTTGGCATTCTCGGAATATTTCTTGCTCTTTTAATGTTTTCATTAAGCGCATTGAGAAAAGAATCCGTTGACATTTTATATGTATCAGCAGGTTTGTTATGCTCGGCAAATTCAACAAAACTACCCATTAAAGGACGAACTTTGTCAGTACTTTTATAAAAATGTACGGTTGAAGATTTTAACGGAACAAAAGTGACAAACGCTCCAATAAAAAAGTTTCGGACAGAGCGCATAATACCCTGTTTGGTAATACCTGCAATATCTGCAACTTCTTTCATTTCGTTTTTATAATAATCAATCTTCATTTTTCTAATCTTTTTTTCGAATATTTAAAATAAGAACAAAATATTTTTTGACATTTTGGGCAAATTAATATATTCACGGATTTTATAAAATCACAACAGGAAAAAATAATGAATATCGTATTAGATAAAACAATATTTTTTATAGAAAAACATACCGGCTTTTATTCCAAAAAAGGATGTATTGAAGCGGCAACAAGAGTTGGAAAACAACTCATAGATGCGGAAAAAGCGGGTAAAGTTCTGACGGTAAGCGATTTAATACAAGCAGTATCAGAAAACGCGCCGCATGTCAGACTTCCGAATATTGCTACAAACGAAAACGAATTTGTTTCTCTGCTTGAAAAATCGGATATTAACGATTTGGAAAAAGCATATTCCCGTGTGATTATGTTTAATGATGAGGGAATTAAAGGATGTTTCGGTCCCGCTATCAAAGGGATATTTATGAGGCTTGACAAAAAAGAAAGCGAAAACGGGCTTGCTGAATTATTATTAGAATGTTTCAGCCCCGAACTCAGAGGAGCATTTGCCGGAGTAAAAAAAGAAAATAGTGAAACAGCCATTGCCGAAGTCTTTGCTCACGAATTTGAACACTATCTTGAACATTATACAAATCCGCAGACAATTTTAAAACGGCTTGCCGATAAACTTAACCCGAATGCCTATTTCAAAAGGAAAGAGTATGAAAACCAAATTGAACGGAAATTAAATTCTCCGGACAGGGAAAATTTCATAAAAGAAGAAATTGCAAAAAGACCAAAACGAGCGATATATGTGGCAGTTATGGAAGATATGATAAGACTTTTCGGGGCAAAAAGAAAAGATTTACCAGGGATGAGAACCCTTGTTGCAGAAGGTTATGAACCCACAACAGAAGGGTTTGAAGAATTTTTAAAATCACCATTATTTGTAGGTTTGGATAATGACAGGCGAGTTGATGCTTATATTCGCGCAATAATAAGACACCGGGTTCATCCGCTTGCGAACCCGAACAAAATCGCCGTTTTGGAACGCAGTTTTAACAAAGAAAAAACCGCATATCAGGTATCAGATAATCTTATACGCTACAAAGAACAAAAAGAGGGCATTACACCCGCAAAAGTCCGTGTTGAACTGTTCAAAAGGGCATTAAAAATTCTTGAAGGAGAAAAGGAAATCGCTGCAACAGGTTCGGGCAGAAAACCGATGAAACCTCTAGGTTTACCAAAATCGGCACTTGCCGAAGAACTTTACACATAAATAATAATTTGCTAAAATTATTATTGTAGAGTTGAGAGGATTTTTATATGCAGACATATTCATACACTCCGACAGGGGTTTGCACAAAAGCAATTTCGTTTTCAATAGATAACGGCAAGATTTATGACATCAAATTCTTCGGCGGCTGCCCCGGAAATTTGCTTGCCATAAGTAAAATTTTGGAAGGAACCGATGCTGATAAGGTCGTTAAAACATTAAAAGGTAACGACTGCGGCGGACGCGGAACTTCCTGTGCCGACCAACTTGCAATAGCAGTTGAACAAGCTCTTTCTGGTGTTAATGCCAGCTAAGTTCTAAATATTTTCCAAAGTTTTTGCATTCGCTAATTTTTCGGCTTCGTGCATATTAGTAACAATCGCCGGAACTAATTTTGCATTTCCCGAATAATATTCTTTTGTGCCGTAACTGGTTCTTATACCGGCATAAGATTTTAAAAGTTCACCACTCGGACTGTATATTCTTGTTTCCAAACCCAAATGACCATTCGGGTAAACTGTTGTTATTCTTTTTTGAATATTTCCGTTATTAAGTGTTTTTGAGTTTTCAACCTGACCTGCTATAATTTTTCCGCCGATGTCAAAAGTCTTAATCTTTCGTTGTCCGTTTTTTAAAGGTATTCTGTTTATTATTCCGTAAAATAAATGTTCCCAAACCGGTGTTACTTGTGGTGCCATGATTATAATTTCCTTTACTTTTTAATATACATTAGTTCAAAAAAAATAAAATTTGCTAATTTATTAACTTTTGTTATTCATTGACTTTTTAAAAAACATCGTTATTATAAGTATAGGTAGAAGTATAAGGATTTTATATTATGGCAGCAGGTTCATCAATTATAGCAAACATCTCATCAAATTTATCAAACACTTATTCATATCTTGCATCTCTGTACCCGAAAGACGGGGTTACAGCCAAAACTATTACGGAAGCAAGAAAAGATAACACAAATTATTTAACACTGAATCAGCCTTTTGCAACTTATCTGCAAAATAATTTCGCCACAATAGACAAAGACGGTGACGGAAAAATCAGCGCAGAAGAAATGCAGAATTTGACAAACACAATATCTAATGCGGGGGTTTCAAAAGCCGAATTGTCACAACTTGCGGCAACAGGAGCAATTCCGCAGGAAATGGTTTCAAAAATAATGGAAAATTTTGACGAAATGGATACAAACCATGACGGTCGTGTTACAAGCGCAGAAATTTCCGCCTACGGATATGCCTGCAACAAACAGGAAAAAATTGACGAAGAAAACTACAAAAAAGCAACCAGAACATCAATTTTTTACGGAAGCGATGAATCAACAGATGTTTCAAGTTACAGCATCCTGAGTTACAGATACAAAAATTATAATTCATAATAATGTAACTATTATACAATGTTACACTAAAAAAGCTGAAAGCACCGTCATTCTGAGCGAAGCGAAGAATCTACTATATAAAACAGATTCTTCGGGCTAAAGCCCTCTGAATGACGATGTTTTTGGTAAATTTGGTGCCAAATAGTATATAATTACCTAAATTTATCAGGTATGCTCGTTGTTGGGCTGAAAGCCCAACTTACAAATTAAAATATAAAAAAAGGCGGAACTGTTAAATTCCGCCTTTTAAGTTATTATTTGTTTATTAATATATGTCTTCTTCATCCTTAACAAATTCGTAGTATTGCTGATTTGAACCGGCACCTGCACCGGGAACCGCAGCAGGCTGTGCCTGTATAGAATTTGTAATCGTTGTTGAGAAATCTGAAAGATTATTAATATTATAGAAATGTCCGCCTGTTGTTGTTGCTAAACAAGATAAAGCTCTTGAACTTGATGAAACAAGAACAACGTCTATATGAATATCAGAACGTTTTTGCATCAAACGTCTTGCAAATTCACAAGGGTCACCTCCGCAATTTTCTCCGCCGTCCGTAATTAAAACGATTTTCTTTGGTGATACCGTATCGAACCTTGCAAAATCCTGATATGCCGCTCTGTCCAGTGCATAAACAAGAGGAGTTGCACCGCCCAAATCAACGGAGTTCATACCTGCCAAAAGAGCTGAACCGTTAGCGGAATATATCCCAGCAACCTGTTGGGTTGCAGAGCACGCTCCGGTTGTATTTCCTGTCGGATTTGCTTTTGTTACAACTTTAAATTTGCCGTTATCTTTTTTGATAATCTGTTTTACTTCCTGAACTATTGCCATATTCGGATTGCTTCCATAGTTGTCATGCCCGAATACCCTGAAACCTAACTGAGTTGACGGGGGTATTTGAGAAACAATAGATGACATGCTTCTTTTTGCAACCCCTATCCAGTTTGACATACTTCCGGAATAATCCATTACGATTTCAACAATTCCGACCTGTCCCGCATTAACCTGATTTGAAGAAACATAGTTATCTGCGCTGAAATTATTGTAATAGTTGTAATTTTGAATAACCGCATTTGAAGGGGGTGACATAACCTGCCTGCCCGACCTTACCACGCCTGATGTATTAACGGAATATTTTGCCGCAAAAACACAACAGCAGGAAAGCATTGCTATTATCATTGAAATTATTATAGATTTTTTCATTTTAACACCCCTTTCCTTTGCATTGTATCACAAGTTTCGGATATTGTCTTTAATAATTCATTAACGATTTATTACTTAAAATTGTTTAAAAAAAATTTTGATGTTAAGAATTGTAATATTTTTGACTAAAAAAACGCAAAAAATATTCTTCACGGTATTTATTCATGCCATAACATGAATATGTTTAGGGAAAAATATGAAATCAATAGAAGGTAAAGGACCTAAAAAGGAGAATATTAGTATGAACAAAAAATTGATTATTACTGCTGTTGCAGTAGCGTTAACTGTTGGCTGCGCAAATGCAACCGACATTACCGGTGTAACGGGTAAAAACGGTGTTTATAACATCACACCGGAACATTTCAGCGGCAACGCAGGTTACAGAAAATATGACAACTTCAAATTAGACAAGGGTCATGTTGCAAACCTTGAATTTATCAGAAGTGACGGGAAAGCAAACCCTGACACATTTGTTAACCTTGTTAACAACAAAGTTAATATCAACGGTTTGGTTAACACAACCCGTAACGGCGGTTTCTACAACGGTCATGCCGTATTTATCACACCGGGCGGATTTGTAGTAGGTTCATCAGGTGTTTTGAATGTCGGCAGATTGTCTGTTGCAACACCTAACCAGTCAACATACAACAGCATGTTGAGCGGATACGGCGACAAAGATTATAATTACGCTGCTAATATCGGACGTAATATTTCAGCATTAACTCAAAACTCAAAAGGCAACGCAGGTGCAGCAGATATTTCCATTCAGGGTAAAGTATTCTCACGTAACGGTGCAGAAATGACAGGTAGCAATGTTGCAGTTTCAGGAAACATCGTTAACGGTGTAAAAGCAACTCCCGTTTTAACAACAGAAGATCAGGCATTAGAATTATTCAATTCACTTGTTAATACAAACGGCATAATGAAAGACAACTATGCAAGCAACTTTGTTTCAAACGGTTCAAGAGTATTAGTTAAAGCAACTAACGGTTTGAATGTTTCAGGTTCTGTTGATAACGGAGCAGGAAATTCATACTTAACAAACAAAGGTGCTAACGGCTTGAACGTAAGCGGAGTTGTTGATTCACGCGGTTTATCAAGATTATACAGCACAAAAGGTGATTTAAGCGTAAATTCAAACGCAACAGTATATTCAAGAACAGGTGATGTTGTTGTTCAAAACAAAGGCAACGACTTAACTCTTACAAAAAATACTTATGTAATTTCTCGTGAAGGAAACGCTGAAGTTATCAATCAGGGTTCAGGCAGATTAACCGCAACCGGCACTATCGGTGCAGGCGGCGACCCTGAAGCAGCAGGAAAACCGGGACATGTTTCTATCATTAACCAAAACGGTTCAGGAATGACAATTGGCGGCTATACATATAACGGCCTAAAAAGAGAAGCAGGCAAAGGCGAACTTGCTATTCACAACTACAAAGGCGATATGATTATTGACGGTAAAGTTGCTAACGAATACGGAAACGTTGGTATTATCAACGAAGGTACAGGCGCTACAATTACCAAAAACGCAACAATCTATAACGCAGGTAAAACCAAAATTGCTAACACAGGTGCTAACGGTTTAACTATCGTTGGTGATGTTGATAACATCGGCGAATTGAGAATTTACAACGATAACGGTAAATTAACATTCGGTACTGATTCAACAGGAAATAAAGCCGCTCAAATCAAAAACGAACAAGGCAAACTCTACATCGCAGCAAGAAAAGACTCAACAGGTATTGTTCAGTCAACAAGTTCAAACATTACAAACGACGGCGGTAACCTTGTTATCAGAAATTCAGGTACAAAAGTTGCTGAGGGTGCAAGAGGTTTAGACCTTCAGGGCGGAATCAAAAATACAAACGGTACTGTTTCTATCAACAACGACTTCGGTGATATGTATGTATCAAGCGACATCAACGTTAAAAACGGCAACCTCGGTATAATCAACCGCAAGAACGGTCAGGAAATGACAGTTGCAAGCGCAGGTAAAATCAATGTTACTGGCGGCAACATCAACATTAAAAACTACGGTCAGAAAGATATGACAGTAAACAGTGAAATCTCTCACGACGGCAGAGTTAACGTACTTGCTAACTCAAACAGCCTGACACTTGGCTCAAAAGTTCATAACAACAGCGGTGCTTTAAGTGATAACGGCGGTTTCTACGCAGCATCAAGAGCAAAAGGAACAGGAATCAACGTAACAAGTTCATTTGCTGTTGACGGTAACGGCGAAGTCTTAATCAAAAACATAACAGGTGAAAACGGTTTAAGATATGCAGGTTCTATTAACACAAACGGACATCAGGCAGCACTTGTTAACCACAAAGGCGATCTGGTAGTTTCAGGCTCAATGAAAACAACAGATGCTCCGATTGTTGTATCAAGCAAAGGTAACAAACTGATAGTAACAGATACCGCAAACTTTAACAGCGGAAAAGTCGGAATCCTTTATGACAACGCAACAGAAGATGCATCATTGAGCAAAAAAGCAACCTATACAAATATGGAAGGTCACGGCAAATTATACGGACAAGAATTATAATCTGTTGTTCATATAACATACAAAAAAAAGACTGACCGAAAGGTTAGTCTTTTTTGTATGTTATAATAAGAAAATTCATTATTATTGTCCTGCTGATTGATTACTTTTTTAGGGGTACACTTCATAAAGCCCAACTTACTGTACATTCGCATGCAGGTTGATTATAATTATCACCACTAATGAGTATTTCCTTGTGGGAGAGACGAAAAACGAACCCGTTAATTTGGATTATGATTAATAGAAAAACTTTGTTTTTCAAAAAATATTTTTTACATTAACACTTTAACTCTGTTTTAATCACATTTCAAGTCTATTTGGGCATACTTAATAAATTTTAGTAAATTTGTTTAAAAACGCTGTTTGTCAAACACTCACTATAATAGAGGCATATTTTTAAAATTTTTGAGAGCCGGAAAATATTGAT
>CAMHMW010000019.1 GCA_946186335.1 uncultured Candidatus Melainabacteria bacterium | reverse complement strand
AATACGAAATACCATGGTCTGTCAAATTAAACCATGGTAATTAAACTTTTATAATCTTGTTATTAAACAAGGAAAAATAACAGGGTAATCATGCAACCCAATGCACCGGCACTGAATACGAACCATGTGTGCATTACGGGGTGTTGGTATGACCATATTTCTTTAATAGTTGCGGTTGCATTGTTCAGGGTTTGCATATTAAATTTTCTCCAAAAATAACTTAACTCTGTATCTCTTACACATTCTATTATCCATATTTATGGGGAAACAAAATCACCTATTTGGTTGATTATTAATTAGGTTTATCCTATTATTGACTTATGAATAAAGTTGAATTACTGATGCCTGCCGGAAATATAGAAAAGCTGAAATACGCCGTAAAATACGGTGCAGATGCTGTTTATCTCGGGGTTGTGGATTTTAGTTTAAGGGCGATGAGAAAGGGTGAAATAATTACCCTTGAAAATTTGAAAAGTGCAATAGATCTGGCTCATCAATTGGGTGCAAAAGCATATATGACGCTGAATATTTTTGCGTTTAATTCTGATATAAAACATCTTGAACAATGTATGGATATTATAAAAGATGCAAACCCTGATGCAATCTTGGTCAGTGATTTCGGAATTTTGCGCCTTCTCAGAAAATATATGCCCGATACCGATATCCATGTCAGCACCCAGACAAATATTCTGAATTACGAATGCGTAAAATTTTGGCGTGATATGGGCGCAACCCGTGTGGTTTTGGCAAGGGAACTATCCATTCCGGAAATTACCGAAATTAAAAAACAAGTTCCCGATATGGAAATTGAATGTTTTATTCACGGTTCTCAGTGTGTGTCTTTTTCGGGAAGATGTTTGCTGAGCGATTATTTTACCAATGGAGAAAGAAAAGCAAATTCCGGCAACTGTTCACAGCCTTGCAGATGGAGTTACAAACTTGTGGAAGAAACCCACCCCGGACAGTATTACGAAATAAATCAGGATGAACGCGGTTCACATATCCTGAGTCCGAAAGATTTGTGTCTTGTAAAATATTTAAAAGACATGATAAATGCAGGGGTTGATTCTTTAAAGGTTGAGGGCAGGACAAAGAGTTTGTATTATGTTTCTGCGGTTGCAAAAACATACCGTGCGGCGATAGATGAAATTCTGAAAAATCCTGATGCTGATATGGAAAAATATTTTATCGAACTTCAAAAGGTAGGGAATCGTGGTTATACAACGGGGTTTGCATTGGGTGAAAACAAGTCTGACAGTTACAGTTATGATATTTCAAAAGGTTTGGCAGGGGCGGATTTCCTGTTTGAATTTCACGGAATGAAGAAGTATTCGGATGTGGTGTTTGAATCGGATTCTTCCGATAATCTGTATTTTGTAAAAATTAAAAACAAGATATATATTAATGATGAGGTTGAAATTATAACCCCGAAAGAACAGTTTGTGACAAAGGTTGTTGAAATCATTAACGAAAACGGAGAATCTTTGGATTTGGCAAATACTAATGCCGATGTATATTTAAAACTCGGGCGTGAACCTGTTGAATTTGATGTTGCCCTTGCAAGAACGGTCGGAGTAAAAGAACATGTTTGTTAAACCTGATTATAATTTAAAAAAGATATATGATATAGATTTGCAAAATTTAAAGCAGCAGGGTATAAAGGCTATGCTTTTTGATTTGGACAGTACCCTTATGGCATCAAAATCTGCGGCATATTCCGAGGAAATCCTCAACTGGCTGAATCTTGTACGTAAAGATTTTTTTATTGCGGTGGTTTCCAATAATAAAAATCCGAAATATATTGAAAATGTGAGAGCGATTTCTGATTTTCCGATGTTATTTGATGCTGCAAAGCCGAAAACGGCAAAAATACTGGAATTTTTAAAAGAACATAATATCAATGTTAAGGAATGTGTACTTGTCGGAGACCGACCTCTAACCGATATATTATGCGGTAAAAATCTTGGCTGTAAAACGATTTTGGTTGATTCAATTACAGCCGAAACAGAAGCAAAAATCGTCAGATTTGTCAGATTTCTTGAAAGACTAACGGTTTCTCATTAATTTAATGTAAATCAACAGATTGATATATTGTATAAATAATCTTTCTTGTAACAAAATATTAATATTTTAAAATCCGCGATATAATTGAGTTTTATCCATATTTGCCCTCGAAATTTTATGAGATTTACAAATTTTGACTTAACATGACAAATATTATATCATTGTAGATGAGAGTATCATGTATTGGTAAAAATACACCAAATAATTGATACACAAAAGAAAGAGTTTTACTATAATGTTGTTGTTATTATAAAACTAGATGGGTGGAGATAACGTGAACACAAATTACTATAGAGATGAGAGTTGGGTAGGCAATACGTTCAGCAAACGCGGTAAATGGGTATTGTCTTTGCTGGTAGCGGTATTTTCGGTAGGATTAATTGCCGGAGGCTGCGGTATGTTACAAAACATGGGCGACATTATGCCAAAGGCAGGAGATACGACAGAGATTGCTGATGCGGATATAACTCCGCAGGAAGGTGTAACTGTTCCGACGGATATGGATGTTGATATTGAACCCGGTCAGGGCAGCAGTATGGTATCCTATGATGTATCGTCAATCGGTCGAGCAGATCCGTTTATGCCTTATGGAGAAATTCAGGCATTTGATGATGCAACAAAGGCGGCTATTGCTGAAGCTAATGCTCACAATGCAAAAGTTGCAGAAATTAAGAGATTAAAAAATATGGCAATTCGTGAGCAGGATGATATAAGCCCATATAGTTTCAATCTCCCTGTACCTCCAACATCACTGGCACCGGCTGATGCGGCAGCGGCAGTTATTACCAGAACAAAAGTTGTCGGTATTATGTATAACGCTAACAGTCCTTCCGCAATTATTAATGTTGACGATAAAGATTATCTGGTGCGTCCTGGTGACAAAATTATCGGTCAGGAATATAAAGTCCTTAAAATTAATCCTTCATGGATAACTGTCGGGCTTGGTTCAAATATATATTCAGCGGCTATCGGTGAATTATTCGCAAGAGATGAACTGGATTCATCCAGAAACGATTTATATAATCTGAGAAACAGATTTGGTGGTAGAAAAGGTTAATTATAAAAGTAATAAGCAGGAGCAAATATGAAAAATAAGATTAGAGAAAAATTAATTGCCGGTGTTTTGTTATCAGCCTTTGCTGTAACGAACTCAGTTTCAGCTACATTTGCAATGGAAGACTATTACGGGTACTCATCAGCGCCCTCGATAAGATCTTCTCAGGGTTCAGTTGTTGGTATCAACTCCAATCTGAATATTGCAAACGGTGATTCTATTGTAAATTTAAGTTTAAGAGATGCTGATGTAACACAAGTTTTGAGAATGTTTGCAGATCAAGCAGGCATGAACGTTATCTTCACACCTGATGTTGAAGGAACAGTTACAATGGATTTGGTAAACATTTCACTTAAAGAAGCTTTGGATTTGGTTGTTAAAACTCAAAAATTGTTCTATGATATCAAAGCAAATACAATCGTAGTTTCAACAGAGGAAGCAGCGCTTAACTTGGCAGACAGAAGCAAAACGATGACCATTATTCCGGTTAAATACGTTAATGCTACTGCAATTTCTTCCTTCCTGAATAAAAGTATATTTAGTGCAAAAGGTAAAGGTACTTTAAGACCCGGTATGTCAAAAGGATTTATTGTTGCGACAAACCCTGCAACAAACGAATTGATTGTAACTGGTTCGGAAAGTGATATTGAAGTTGTAAGAAATATTGTTGCTCAGTTTGACAAAAAACCGACAGTAACAACTTTCAAAATCAACCACACAACTCCTGCAGAAATGGCAGATACAATCTGTAAATCATTGATGCCTTCAATGACGATTGTTGTTCCGGAAGGTGGTTCATCAGGCGGTGCCGCAGGTATTCCTACCGGATTTGCTTCTGATGAAGAATCTTCGGCTGATAGCGGCGGAAGTGAAGGATTATCAGTAGGTGGCGGAAAAATGGCTTGTCAGATATCTGCTCAGCAGATGACCTCAGAATCTGAGGATGATGAAGAAACCTTTAAACTTGACAGTTTACCTTTGATGAACTTTACGGTTTCATACTTCCCGTCAGCAGGAACGGTTCAAATTATCGGCGGTTCTGAAACACAAATTGAAATGATTAGAGAATTTATTGCTGCAAACGATGTTAAAACACCTCAGGCATATCTTGAGGTTCAGATTATAACATTGTCAGAAGAAGGCAGTAAAACCTTTGATAATAACTGGCAGTTGCTGAGTAAAAACTTCTCATTCAACGCAGGCGGTGCGACCGGTGGTTTTGCAACAAATAATGAATATCCGATATTCTTTGCAGGTCACGGTTATAACCTGAGAGGTGACTGGCAGTTATCAGAAGACCAAAGAACAGGTTGGTATGTCCCTTTGGGTCATGTAGGAAAATGGGGTACTTCTCCTCAGTTAACTTATGCGGTTAAATATTTGGTTGAAAATAAAAAGGGTCGTATCCTTGCTAATCCGAAAGTTCTGTTAACAAGCGGTCAGCCTTCAACAATTGATTTAACCCGCGACTATATATCTAAGGTTACAACACAATATTTGGATACCGGCTCGGCATCAGGATCTGCGCAGGTTCAAAAAGACTATGAAATCAAAGAAGATGACGGTATAAAAGTTTCCGTTACTCCGTTCATCAGTCCTGACGGCTATGTAACACTTGATATCAAACCTGAATACAAAACAATTGCATCTCAGGTAGTTGACGGGGCAGGTGATCCGCTTGTTACATTGCTTCAAAGACGTGACCTTGATTTAAAAGGTATCAGAATTAAAGACGGTGAAACTCTTGTAATTGGCGGTATGATTCAGGAAAATGAAAGTAAATCAGTAACCAAGATTCCGTTCCTGGGTGATATTCCGGTTTTGGGTATGTTCTTCCGTTCTACAACAACTAAAAAACAAAAAGAAGAACTGGTTATTATGTTAACGCCTCAGATTGTTGTAGATACAGAAGATGCCGTTGCGGATGATACATTGTTATAGTTGGCAAAAATCGGTAACAAGTGGAAGTTAGTACGAGAAGATAAGCATTTAAAAGAAAACACATGAACGCATTAATTTTAAGACTAAAAAATAGTATAGATCGAAAATTAATAGACAGTATTGATAAAGAAATGATGGGAAAAAATTTATTTGTTCCCATCAGTATCAAGGACGATTTTCTTTTCGTTGCCGTATCTTCAAATTCTGACAAATCTAAGATTACTTCTTTATTAAAAGCAAGATTCAATCAGCAAATAAAGTTTATGCTTGTTCCGAGTGATGACTTCAAAGAATTATTATTTGAATATGTTTCAACGCCGTATGCAATGGCACCGGTTGAGGAAAAACCGAAAAGTCAGGAAGTGAAAGATTCAAATGATACATCACACGGTTCAAGTCAGAAACTTGGTGAAATGCTTGTAGCAAAAGGTATTATTACTCAGGTTGATTTGATGAAAGCTCTGGCTTCTTCAAAAAGAAAAAATGTTCCGATTGGTTCAACTCTTTTTGAAATGGGTCTGATTACCCTAGACCAGTTGAAAGAAGTTTTGCATAATCAGTCCGGTTATAATATTGTAACCGCAGATCAGTTAGCAAACCAAAAGAACTTTGTAAACATATTACCGGAAGATTTTATTAAAGCAAACTCGGTTATTCCTGTATCATCAGATGGTAAAACACTTACAATCGGTGTCGTAAAACCGGTTGAACAGGAAGTTGTAAAAGCAATTATTTACATGACCGGTTTAAATCCGAAACAGCTGCTGATGACTCACTATGAATTTCGTCAGGCTGTTAACACCTTCTTCTCGGAATCAAAAAGACAAACTGATGAAATTATTAATCAGATTAAGTCTGAAACTGCGGAAGAAGAAGTTGAGGATGATGCACAGGCTCAGATTAAAAAGGAACTTGAAGATTCAACAGGTTCTGTTGCAAAATTCGTAAATCAAATTATTACAAACGGTATTGATTCCCGTTCATCAGATATTCACATAGAACCGAGATTATCAGGTTATATTGTAAGATACAGAAAAGACGGTATGTTATCAAAAGTTTTGGATGTACCTGCACAGGTTGAATCTGCGGTAATTGCCCGTTTTAAAGTCATGGCGAGAATGAATATCGCAGAAAACAGACGACCTCAGGATGGTACGTTCTCAATTTCCTACAAGAACTGTTCATACGACTTTCGTATCAACACATTGCCAGTATCGGGAAAAGAGAAGGTCTGTATCCGTATCTTGGCTCCTGCTGTTTCTCTGTCGTCAACCGATAAAGAGATTAAACTTGTCGGAGCAAGTGAGCTGGATATTGAAAAAGTTAAACAGATGGTATCTTGTCCGAACGGTATCATTCTTACATCAGGTCCTACCGGTTCAGGTAAAACGACGACCCTGTATTCGGTTTTGAAAAGTCTGAATGATGAATCAGTTAACATTACGACAATTGAGGACCCGATAGAAATTAAGTTAGAGGGTATCAACCAATCGCAAATTAATGCTAAAGCGGGTATTACATTTGCATCATGTATGAGAGCTATCTTACGTCAGGACCCTGATATTATTCTGGTCGGTGAAATTCGTGACTATGAAACTCTTGAAATTGCTATTTCAGCAGCATTGACAGGTCACTTGGTATTAAGTACAGTCCACACTAATTCAGCGGCAGCAACGGTTACACGTTTGATTGAAATGGGTGCAAAAGATTATCTGGTATCTTCAACATTATCAGGTGTTATTGCACAGCGTCTTGTCAGAAGATTATGCGATGATTGTAAAGAGGAATATTATCCGACAAAAGAAGAAGCAAGAATGCTTACAACCGATCCGGCAGAAATTGAAAAACTTACAAAAACACCGTTCTACCGTGCAAAAGGTTGTAATAAATGCGGATTCCAGGGTTATAAAGGCAGACTTGGTGTCTATGAAATTATGATGATTACAAAAGAAATCAAAAAACTTATCGCAACGGGTGCGCATGATTTGGAAATTGAAGATGCTGCCGTTGCCAATGGTATGACGACTTTACATAAGGCATGTATAGGTCACGTTGTAAACGGTTTGACAACATCTGAGGAATTTGTCAGAGTCTTGGGTATGGCAGGTGAATAGGGTGAAATATGGCAATATTTAATTATACAGCGATAAAAGATGGTACAAATGAGGTTGTAAAGGGGAAAGTTGAGGCAGAAAGTTTACGTGAGGCACGTTCGGCTGTTTATGCTCTCGGATTTACTCCAACAAATCTTGTTGAAGAAAAATCTTTAAAACAGGAAAAAGCAAAGCCGGCTGGCAAGATGCCAAAATTAGGGCTTTCCGAGCAGATTGATTTCACTTCTACATTACAGATTTTGTCTGCTGCCGGTATTCCGATTATTGAATCTTTGCTGTTTATTGAAAATGACTCGGCAAAATTGAAAATCAGGCAGTGTGCAACCGAATTAAGACGTCAGATTATGAACGGCGGTACATTTGCAGGGACGATTGCAAAATATCCGGAACAATTTGGTCAGGTATATATCGGTCTTTGTAAAGCCGGTGAAGATTCAGGTGAATTGGAAAAAACACTTGACCGTATTTTGGAATTGTTAAATAAACAGGCGGCAATCAGAAGTAAGGTTATAGGAACACTGATGTATCCTGTATTCGTTATTTTGCTTGCTGTATTTATCGTTATAGTCATGTTGGTATTCGTATTCCCGATTTTCAAAGAGATGTTTGATTCAATGGGGATGCAATTACCCTGGATTACACGTGTATTGATGGAAATGGGTTTATGGATGAAGGCAAACTGGGTTGCAATTCCGATAGGTTTTGCGATTACAATATTCCTTATTAACTTCCTTTTCCGCTGGAAACCCAGCCGCTGGAAGATTGATGATATTGTTCTGAAGATTCCTATTTTATCGGATTTAATTCAGTTTTCTAACTTTGCAAACTTTATTTCTGTCATGCAGGTTGCCTATGATGCTGGTGTTCCGATTTTGGAATGTCTTGTATTGTCAAATCTGACGTTGACAAATCATACGTTAGAATCAAGAGTTGTTGAGGCAACCGAGAAAGTTCAACAGGGTCATCACTTGTCTGCAGCTTTGCGTTCAACAAGAACAATGCCTAAGATGATTTTGTTCATGATTGCAACAGGTGAACAATCAGGTCGTTTGGGCGATATGTTGGGTCAGGCAGTAAGTTTTATTGACAAACAGTTGGATATGATTATTGATATCATGACAAAAATGATTGAACCTATAATGTTGGTTGTTATCGGTACAATCGTACTTATTCTTGCATCAGCATTGTACTTACCGCTGTTTGCATCATATATGGGTATGTAAAAAAATTAAACGACTGTTTTTTTAGTTAGAATGGTTGTTTTAATATAGGAGCAATTAATGACAAAAGTTGTAATAATTACAGGTGCTACATCAGGTGTTGGTAAAGAACTAGTTAATCTGTATAAGGATGGTGATTATAAAGTTTTTTACGGTTACAGAAATGAAGAATTAATTGAAAAGGATTTGCCTGAAAATGTTATTCCTTTTTATATTGATTTGTCTGTCGCAAAATCAGTTTTGGAAGCGGCAAACTTCATTAAAAAGAATACCGAGCATGTAGATTTGTTGTTAAATGTTGCAGGTTCTGTTGTTCCGGGACCGGTTGAACTTTTGGATACCAAAAAGTTAAAGGATCAGTTTGAAGTCAATGTATTTTCACATGTTGCCTTCACACAGTATTTATTACCGGTTTTAAACGATTCGACTATTATCAATGTAAGTTCAATGTCAAGTTTCGGTAATTTCCCGTTCATAAGTGCTTATTGTGCATCAAAAAGAGCGTTGGATATCTTCTTTAATGCTTTTGCGGTTGAAAATCATAAAAACATTAAAGTTGTATCAATCAAACCGGGGGTTATACCCACTCCTATATGGGAAAAGTCAATAAAAGGTGCATCAAAAATGCTTAACTCATGTTCTGATTATCAGACGGAAATTCAGGTTATTCTTGAAAAAGCCCAAAGAAATATGCACAGAGGGATGGACGTAGTCGGGGTTGCCAAATTTATTAAGAAGGTTTCAGAAAAGAAAAATCCCAAACCCTCTTATACTCTCGGTATGGATGCCAAACTTACGGAATTGATGTCACATTTACCGCAAGGTTTATTAAATAAACTTATTAAAATCGGTATAAAATTAAGGGTCGGTAAAAATAAGTAATCTTGTGATATAATCTTATTATGGATGATAAAGAGATTGATGAATTATATTCGCTTATAGATAGCGGTGATTTTGCCAAGGCAAAAGTGTCAATAAATGAAATTCTGAAAAAGGATTCTTCAGATGTTGATGCACAGCGTCTTTTGGCGCTTTGCGAAGTCAATATGGAAAATTATGCGCAGGCAAGAACCATTTTGGAGGAAGTTATAAAATACCGTCAGGAGGATGCTCTCTGCTGGTATTATCTGGGGTGTTGTTATGATAATTTGGAGGATTTTCCTGCTGCAAAACAAGCATATAAAACAGTTTTGGAATTAAGACCGGAGTATGTGGATGCCTATAAAAGTCTTGCAATATGCTATATAAAAATTCAAAAATTTGATGATGCGGTTGAAACCGCAAAACAGGCTTTGGAGTATGTTCAGGATGATTATGCTATATATTATATAATCGGAACGGCTTATATGGCGGCACAAAATTTTGAACAGAGTGTGGAATATATTGAAAAAGCGTTGGAATTAAATCCGGAAAATCTGCAATTATACAATAATTTGGGAACATCATATCTGACTATCGGAAATCTTGACAAGGCGCTTGAAACCTACCAAAAAGCTTTTAAATATGATGATAGCGATGCTTTGACATATTTTAATATTGCATCAATTTTGCAGTTAAAAGATCAACATAAAGAGGCATGTGAATATTTTGCGAAAGCCCATGAATGTGAACCCGAAGAAGACAGCTATGTTGTTGCTTGGGCATTATCGGAAGTTAAAGCGGGGATGTTTAAAGAGGCAATAGAGCATTACAAATATCTTGCGGCGACTTATCCTCAGAAATTTACCTATAAATATAATTTGGCATGTTGTTATCAGGTTATGGGTGAATTTGAAATTGCCATAAATTTGCTGCAGCAGCTTGCTCTGATGAATCCTAAAGCAGTTAATGTTTTGAAAAAGCTGGCAAGCATTTATATGCAGACAAGACAATATTCGAATGCAAAAGAGATTTTTGAACGTATAATCAGACAGGGTACCGTTCATTATCAGACATATTATGAGCTGGCAATTTTGTGTACTAAAACAGGTGATATTGATAAAGCTGAACAAACTTTGAAAAAAGTTTGCGGTTTAAAACCTGATTTTGCATCGGCGCATAAGGATTTGGGGGTAATTTATCTTAATAAACGTTTGTTTGATTATGCAAAAGAAGAATTTGAAAAAGCCTATGAGCTGGCTCCTGACGATTATTCAATAGTAGTTGAGTATGCAAATTATCTTCACTCAACATCTGATTTTGTAAAAGCGGATGAAATGTATTCAAAAGCAATTGCACTTGATCCTGAAAATCCTAATGCGCTCGCTTTTTCGGCTTTGAATAAAACTCATTTAAAACAAATTGATATTGCAAAAGAACAAATTGATAAAGTCTTGAAAAGAGCTGCGGATTCAGCATTTCTACTCTATATTGCGGGAAGAATTTACCATCTTGCAGGTGAATTTGAAAAAGCAAAAGTTTATTTGGTTAAGGCTTATGAGATGGAGCAGTTGCCGGATGTATTGAATCTTTTGGGACTTTGCTATTTTGAGCTTGGAAATTATGAGCAGGCAAGAAATGTTTTTGAAAACATGCTCAAAAAAGTTCCGTTGAACGTAAATGTTCTTTTAAATATTGCAAAATGCTGTGAAAAACTGAACGAAAATGATAAAGCACTGGATTATGCGGAGCAAATAGTTGAAATATTCCCAGAATGCGAAGAAGCACATGAGCTTATAAGAAATTTGTCTTAGACGTCAAAATCCTTGTGGCATGGCTTTTTAAAATTTTTGCAAGTGTTTTTTTAATTTTTTTAACAATATTTTTGTAAAAATATTTTGAATTCGTGAAAAAGCGTTATTACTTATATTTGTTCTTATTTTAAAAAAATAATTGTAAAGACTTTGGCATGTGGCGGTTATTTTTTGAATAACGAAATTTATTTGTTTTATCATATATATACGAGGAGAAATTTTGGGATAGTTTATTCTTACAGAGGGGTTGTACTCTATGTAAGATTTTTTTTGTCATATTAAATCTTTTTTAGTATAATTTTCGTATGATAACTTTGCAAAAATATCTGAAGCAATCAGCGACATATAAATTTTTTACTCAGTTTTGGGTTCTTTTTGAAGATTTTGTTGATACGGTCGGGAAAATTACTCAGGTTGGTTTGCATGTTTTTAAATGTATATTAAAAGGCGAAATAAAGTTAAATGAACTGTTTATACAATGTGACAGATTTGGGATAAGTTCATTGCCGATTACCCTTTCAATTGTCGGGATGACGTCTATAATTGTAGCATCTCAGGTTGCGCTTGAAATGGTGAAACAGGGAGGAAGCCACTTTGTAGGTCTGCTTATGACAATGCTGATTGTGAGGGAAGTCGGAGCCATAATGTCCGGGTTTGCATTGATTTCTATGATAGGTTCATCTTTGGCATCTGAACTTGCCACAATGAGAGTAACCGAGCAGGTTGATGCAATTGATGTTTTGGGCGTAGATTCCATCAGTTATCTGTTTGTACCAAGAGTATTGTCGGGGATTTTAATGATGCCGCTTGTCGTTGTTATCGCCTCTGTTTTCGGGGTAATTCTCGGTGCAATAACTTCGGATATTTTTGCAGGTTTGACATACAGGGCATATTTTGATTCGGCATGGCTCGGATTATATATGAAAGATTTGGGTGTATGCCTGTTGAAAGCAGCAACATTTGGCGGAACAATTGCTCTTATAAGCTGCTCTTGCGGATACTTCGCATCAGGCGGTGCCAAGGGTGTCGGACTTGCCACAAACAAGGCGGTTGTCTGGTCGTTTATTGCGATAGTTATAATAGATATGATATTTGCGATGTTATTCTTCTTTTAAAGGTTAAAGGTAAATTATGAGTATTGAAGTTAGGAATTTAATAAAAAAGTTTGATGAAAAAACCGTAATAAATGATATTTCATTTAAGGTAAATGACGGTGAAATTCTTGCAATTGTCGGATTTTCAGGCTCGGGTAAGAGTACCGTATTAAAACTGATCTGCGGTCTTATTCCCTATGACAACGGTGAAATCATAACCTCGGAAGGTGATATTGCAATGGTTTTCCAATACTCTGCATTGTTTGATTCTCTTGATGTTGAGGATAATATTTCTTTTGCTTTGCATGAAAGAAAAGATTTGCGCAAGAAATATACCGAAAAACAGATAAAAGAAATTGTTGCGGAAAAATTACAATTGGTTGGTTTAAAGGGTATTGAGCGCAAGTTCCCGTCAGAGTTGTCAGGCGGTATGCAGAAGCGTGTAAGTTTTGCAAGAGCGATTGTAACCAACCCTAATACAATTTTGTATGATGAACCGACAGCGGGACTTGACCCGATGTCATCCACTCTTATTGAAGATTATATTGTAAGTTTGAAACATGAAATAAATGCGGCATCAATTGTTGTAACACACCAGATGTCAACTATCACAAGAACGGCTGACCGTGTTATAATGTTGTATGACGGCAAGATTGTTTTTGAAGGAACTCCGCAGGAGTTGCTGAAACAGGAAACCCCTTACACTAAGCAGTTTGTTACGGCGTCATTGGAAGGCCCGATGCAAATGCAGGCGTAAATATAAATATGAGGAAAAAATGATGGAACATTTATTTAACGAATATGCAATGGCAATTGATACATATATAATGGTTAAACTAAAAGAGAAAACCGCAAAGTTATCCGAGAGTTTAACAAAGAAAAATCGTGCTCCGATAGCGCTTTCTATGGGGGCGCCGACAGCAAACCCTCCGGCTGTTTTAATTGATAAATTAAAAGAATTTTTAACGGAAACAAATATCCATACATATTCCGTAACCCGCGGAGAACCGTATTTCAGACAGGCTGTTGCACAGAGAATGAAAAGCAGATTCGGGGTTGACGTTAATCCTGATACCGAAGTCTTTTCTCTTTTGGGCTCAAAAGACGGTCTGGCAAATTTGATAAGATTTTTGCTTAATCCGACAACAAATGTTGATGAGCAGGAAATAATTATGATACCCGATCCCGGGTATGCTTCTTACGGGCAAATGATACAGGTTGCAGGCGGAAAAGCGTATCCGATACCTTTGACAAAAGAAAATAACTATCAGCCCGATATGGATGAAGTTTATGAAAAAATGATTGCAGAAGGGTATAATCCCGATAAATTAAAAGCGGTAATCATAAATTATCCGAACAACCCTCTTGGAGTTTCGGCAACAAGAGAGTATGTTCAGACGGTGGTAGATTTTTGTAAGAAACACAATATTTTGCTCATAGCAGATGCCGCTTATTGCGATTTATATTTCTCGGATGATGATAAACCGTTCAGCGTACTTGAATTAAAGGGCGCAAAAGATGTAGCGGTTGAAATGTTTTCGCTTTCAAAGCCTTATGCGATAACCGGCTGGCGTTTAGGCTGGGTTTGCGGAAATTCTGCGGTAATCTCCCGTCTTGCAAAAGCAAAATCAACAATTGATAACGGAATATTCAAAGCACTTCAAAAGGCTTGTGCATATATTATGAATTCCCCTGAGGGTGATGAATATATTGTTCAGGCAAATGCAAGTTATCGCCGTAAACAGGGGATAATGATTAAGGGTTTAAGAGAACTGGGCTGGGAAATTCCTGATGAATCAATTCCTCACACAACTTTTTATTTGTGGCTTCCCATTCCGAGAAAATACGATTCGGCGTTCAAATTCTGTGAAGAAATGCTTGAAAAATCCGGTGTTGTAGTTGTTCCGGGGGATGCTTTCGGAAAATACGGACAAGGGTATTTCAGAATATCTTATGTATGCTCTGATGAAAAATTGCAGGAAGTTATTGACCGTATGAAAGCCGACGGTTTCAGATACTAATATAAAGACTGATATATAATTAAAAAGATGTGCTAAATGCACATCTTTTAATTTTTAAACCTCTATGAATAATCTCCGTCCCACAATGTTTTGTTTCCCATTGTAGTACCCCGCAAAATATCCCCCTTTGACAGGTTTGTTTTGTGCATAAAACTGATTGTAACGGTTTCCGTTGTAGTTTACGAACGGATTGTTGCTGTACGGGTTACTGTTTACGCTGTGTGTAACAACAGGTGATGTTACATTCACATTGTTTGACTGAAACACATTTGACAAAAAATTAACTAAACCTGCCATCATTACCTCTATTCTATACCTTTCTACTTGGTATTATTTTAATAGCGTTTTTTGATTTGTCATTATTATAACACGTATTTTTTTAAATTCTTTATATAACTTAACAAAAATCATCCGTTTTGTGTAGTATAATTTTGATATGGCAGAGAATATTCTTATTGTAGGAAGCGGGGCTGCGGCATCTGCTCTTGCAAAAAATTTAAAGAAAAACGAACAGGTCGGCAAAATTTATATAACATCAGCAGGTATGATTTTGTCGGATGTTTACGAATGCGTTGATATTCGTGAAAATGACCTGACAGGACTTTTAAAATTCGTACTTGAAAACGAAATTTCTCTGACCGTTCCTGTTTCGGAAACGGCATTGGACGAGGATATTGCATCTTTTTTTCAAACAAACGGGCAGAGTATTTTTGCACCAGTAAAAGAGGGTTGTAATATTGCAATAAATAAAAATTTGGGGAAGAAGTTTCTGTATAAAATTCATGCGCAGACGGCGAAATTCGGAATTTTTGACAAATTGCAGGCGGCTCAGGAATGGCTTGCGGGTGCAAATTTCCCTGTTTTAATCAGATGCAATAAATCAAATAATCTTGATGACAGACTTGTTTGTGCAACAATGCAGCTGGCGAATGACTTTTTGGAAAACTTGTTTTCAAAAGGTGAAACGGGAGTTTTGATAGAGGAATTTACCATCGGCCATAATTTTACGGTTTATTATGTGACAGACGGTTACAGTTTTTTACCGCTCACAACTGTCGGGAATTACAAATTTGCACAGGAGGGTGAGGGCGGAATTTTGACAAACGGTGCAGGGTGTTACGCTCCTGATTATAAAATTACAAGTGTTGTTGAATCAAGGCTTGATAATGTTGTTAAAAACACTCTCTCTGCTTTGGAAAAGAAAAGGACACCTTATGTCGGGATATTGGGAGTTGACTGTACCCTGACGGGTGAAGATAAGTTTTATATAAATGAATTTAAACCGTTTTTGCAGGACTTTGATGCTTCTGCGGTGCTTAATACTGTTGACGAAGATTTGGTAAAACTTTTCAGGGCATGTATTGAAGGATATTTTTCGGATGATTATGAAAAGATAAAAACATCTTCTTATTCGTCCGTTTCCGCCGTTATAACATCAAGACAAGCCTCTCAGGTTATAAAAGGACTTGATGCGGTTGAAGATATTGGAAATATCGATTTTATAAATGTAAAACAAACAAAAGACGGTGAAATTATAACAAATACAGGTGAAAATTTTGTTTTAACCCGTCAGGGTGGCACTCTGAACAGAGCCAAAGAACATCTGTATGATGACTTGGATGTTATACATTTTGCCGGCATGAAGTACAGAAAAGATATACTGCTTTCTTAGATTTGAGGTACCTTTTAAATTTGTAAGTCGGGCTTTCAGCCAAACAATATTATTTTCTCAAATTAGCGGCACCTTTTAAATAAACAAATTTCGGTTCAAAGTTTTCATCGCAATTCAAAACGATTAAAACTCTTAGGCACATCGGCAGGGAATCTGGAACATCAAGTTCGTGGAAGCACATCATTGCAACCTTTTCCCAGCCTAAATCAAGCCTTGCAAATTTTGCGGGAAAAGCGGCATTTAAGTCGTTTGTTGTTGTGAAAATTGCGTGGGAAATATTTTCGGGCTTAATATTATTCTCCTCAATTAAGGCATTTAAAAGTTCTGATGTTGCCTCTTTTAACGAGTTTTCGGTGTTTTCGTCAACAGTTATTGCGCCTCTGATACCTTTTGTTATCACACTTACCCCCTAACTCCGTTATACCAGTCTCTGGCGTTCATTTCCCCTTTTCCTTCGGGTTTAACCCTTAAAAGTCTTATGATACCTTTACCGCAGCCAACATCAACTCCGTCTTTTGATGCTTTTGAAATTTCGCCGGCTTTGCCGTCACCATCAATCGGTATAGTTTCAATAACTTTTATAATTTTGTCATTATATTTAAAATATGCACTCGGGCAGCGGCAAATCCCTCTTACGAGGTTGTGGATTTCGGTATTTGTTTTTGTCCAGTCTATAAGACATTCGTCTTTTGTCAATTTGCCTGCTATGCAAACTCCGTCTTCACATTGTTTTTGGGGGTTAATTGTATTTTCTGTCAGACCGATAAGCGTTTGCTCAATCATTTCGGGTGATTTTTCGGAAATTTCTTCCCACAGTTCTTCGCAATTCATTGTATCTGAAATCGGTATAACCAATTTTTGACAAATATCCCCGCAGTCCAGTCCGAGTTCGGTTATCATTGTGCAGATTCCGGTTTCTTTATCTCCGTTAATTATTGCACGCTGAATGGGGTTAGCCCCGCGGTATTTTGGTAATAGTGATGCGTGAAGATTTATGGTTTCATATTTTGGAATATCCAGAACCTCCTGTGACAAAATTTGCCCAAAGGCAAAAGTTACAAAGAAATCCGGTTCGTATTTTTTTAATTCTTCCTGAATATCGGGTTCTTTACGGATGGATTTTGGCTGATATACGGGAAGATTATTGTCTAACGCATATTTTTTAATCGGTGACATCTGAAGTTTGTTTCCCCGTCCTGCCGGTTTGTCAGGCTGGGTTACAACAGCACAGACCTCAATTTTGTCCGATTTATAAAGATAGTCTAACGATTTTAAGCCGATATCAGGTGTTCCGAAAAATATTATTTTAATTTTCTTTTGCAATTTCTTCCTCGAGTTCTTTTTCATCAAGCAATAAATCAGGGTCAACAGGCGGAAGATTAAATTTTGACAGAACGTTATCGGCTTCAAATCTGTTCATACAGTGGTCGATAAACAAAATTCCGTCAAGGTGGTCATTCTCATGCTGAATTGCACGTGCTAATAATGAGCCGTCTTTTGCCTCAAGAACAAACGGTTTGCCGTGTTCGTTTGTTGCTTTAACCATAATATTTTTATAGCGTTTTACATCAGTATATGCTTCGGGAAAACTCAGACATCCCTCGTTGCTTTTAATTGCCCCGCTTTTTTTGATAATTTTCGGGTTAATAAAAACGATGGGGTTTAACGGTTCATCGTTTGTAGAAACATCTATAACAAAGACTCTGACGTTTTCACCGATTTGGGGGGCGGCAAGTCCGACACCGTTTTGTGCATACATTGTATCTTTTAAATCGTTTATTAAATCAACAATTTTTTTAGAAACTTTATGAACTTCTTTTGAAACTTCACGAAGGGATGGCTCTCCATACCTTAAAACTTTTCTTATAGACATATAATTTAACCCTTTCTAACTATTGATATTTTACTATAAATGGGGCTAAATGTAAAATACACCGTTACTGGAAAAAATAAAAAAAGCGTGTTATAATTCATGTGTCAAAAGTCTTTTAAGGGGTATAAATCGTGAAAAAAGGATTAATTGTTGCGGGTTTGGTTATTGGTTTGGCATGTAGTTCGGCTAATGTTGTATCAGCGGAAGAAAACAATTCTGATATGCATAAATTACAGACAATATCCGAGATAGGAACAATGTCTAACACCGGACACTATGAGGATGCTCTTGTAAAATGCGATCAGGCATTAAAGAAATACCCCAAAGAACCGGAATTATACTATTGGAGTGCAACGATTAAAAGCAAATTGGGGGATGAAAAATCCGCAATAAAAGATTATGATAAAGCGATAGAATTGAGTCCGAAAAACGGTGCGGCTTATGTTATGAGAGGAATTAC
>CAMHMW010000018.1 GCA_946186335.1 uncultured Candidatus Melainabacteria bacterium | reverse complement strand
GCCTCATATTTTTCTATTATATCCATAGTTTCGTTATATCTTTGGAATGAATTTTTTACTGTTTTAACCAAATTGGGAAACTTCCCGTAAAAAAGTGTATAAGGAAGATATGATTTTTTCTTTCTAAAACCCTGCGGCCTTGTTAATATTACAATAATTTTTTCGCAATTTGTCTCGAGAGCCTTTTTAAACGGTACAGCATCGCTCATTGCTCCGTCTAAGTATAAATTGCCGTTTATTTCAACGGGTCTTGAGATAAAAGGCATAGAGCCTGAGGCTCTGAAATATTCCATATCTTTTTGCGCATCGTCAATTTTTATATATTCGGGCTTTCCTGTTCGCAGATTCGTTACAACGGCATAAAAATCAACGGGGTTGTTTTTGTATGTTTCAAAATCAAGTTTATCAAGTTCATAGACAAGTTTGTTAAAACAAAAATCTCTGTTCATTATATCGCCGGTTGTAAGAAGTGAATATAAACCCATATAATTCTTTTCGTGTGCGTATTTTAAATTGTATCTTAATGCACGTCCTGTCTGGCGAGATTTGTAATTTAACCCGAACAAGGCACCTGCCGAAACCCCATATACAACATCAGCATTTATATCGTTTTCCATAAAAACATCAAGAACGCCTGCCGAATACAAACCTCTCATTGCTCCGCCTTCAAGTATTAGTGCTGTTTTATGTTCCGTCATAATGTCATTTCCCTGTTACTTATTTTATAATAAAAAACATTTATTTTATATGAGTATTTCCTAATCTTATGATATTATAGGTACAGGGAGAATTTATAAATATGAAAATGATGAAATTATTAACAATACTTTTTATTGCGGTTTTATGTATGACAAATACCGCTTATTCTCTGGAAAAAGAAACAATCTTGAAAACAACTTCAACATGGGACAATGCGGAGTATAAAAAGTTGAAAATTAAAAGACCAGAGGTTACTGTCCTGAAAATAATTATAGATGTCGGGGAAACGTTACCTATGCACAGGCACGATTTGGTTAATGTTGCTTATGTGAAAAAAGGTACATTAACCGTTGTTACGGATAAAAATGACAAGATAACTCTGCAAGAGGGGGAAAGTTTACCTGAACTTGTCGGAAAGTATCATTACGGCACTAATGCGGGAGATGAACCGGTTGAACTCATTGTCTTTTATATAGGTGAAAAAGGAACACCGTTATCGGTTAACAAGTAAAAATTTAATATAACATAAAATTTAGATGATTCGATTAAATATTTGAATAAGTTTGTTAAATATTATTTTTTAGATTTTTTGTAAGAGATAAAAAGTCTTCCAAAAGTGCCTGACCATAGGAATATACGGTTTCGCTCACTTCGTTTGCCGCAGGTGCCGGTTCTTCCGGCGTTTGTGAAACCTCAGGTTCAGGTTCGGGTTCCGGCGGAGTATATGTTTTTAATACTTCTTCCGCTTCATCTAAATATTCGGGTTTATTAATAACTTTTCTTTGTATATCGGGTGTCTGAATAAATTGACTGATTACCCTGCCATTTATAGATTTTGTTTCAATAATTGTACCTTCCGGCATTTCAAATTCTTCTTCGTTAATCTTCATTTTACCGTCTTTGGTAAATGTAATATAACTTATCTGAGAACCGTCAGCAAATTTTATATCCTGCTGTTTGTTATCATCCTCTGTGGTGCTGAATTTGATTTCAACCTGTTTTTTTCTGAATAACGCAGTTACGGTATCAGATGAAACAGGTGTAAAGTCTTTAAGTTCCGGGTTTTGATATGCCGAGTATTCCGGCAAAAGTTTATCATAAACGCTGTCAATTTCGCCTGAGCGGTTAATTTCGGCAACGAGCCTTTCTCTGTTTGCTTCATTGGCTTTCATAACAGCTGTTCTTGTCCGTTCTTCTTCCGTACGCGGTTCTGAATCAGAATTAGCAGCAAACTTATCACCGCTTCCCGAGGATTGCTTATCAATTTTCTTTTTGCGGGGCAAAATGTTTTTTACGGTTGTCCCAAAATCTCTTAATGCTGTACTTACAGACGAAAGCGAGACATTATCAATACGAATCATAGTTTTGTCTCCTTTCTTTTAAATACTTTACGCACTTCATATAAAATAAAAAAACTTCATTATATATAATTGATATATAAAATATATATTGTTACATAAGTTTACAAAATGATTTATCAATAATTCAAGCAAGCGTTGCTATGCCGATATTTAACTAAGGTAATTATATACTTATATAGTACTAAAATTACTAAAAACCTCGTCATTCAGAGGTCTTTGGTCCGAAGAATCTGTTTTATATATTAGATTCTTCGCTTTGCTCAGAATGATGGTACTTTTAATCTGTAACCGAATATCTTTATTTTAATAATTCTTCCGCATTGATAACTGTTTTCAGGCGCAGAGCATATATGTTATCCCTGTCAAAGCGTGCAAGTTTAACCGCATCTTTTTCGGTTGTTATGATTGTTCCTGTTATATCAACTATGTCTATTGGGGTGTATTGATGGTGGTCGTCAAAAGTTTTGGTATCTTTAACATCATAATTTTTTAAAAAGTCGTAAAACTGTTCAGGTTGACCTATTGCGCACATCGCAGTTACGGGTACGCCCTCCATCAGTCTTTGACCGGTTTTTATATTATAAACATAATCAGGTTCCGTACGGCACACACTTGTTGGAATTTTTAACCTCTTTTGCATAATCTGTGCAACTTTTTCTGCGGTTTCGTGTTTTGTGCTTTTGCTAACCACAACAAATTTATCAATTCTTTCCAGTGCCTCAGGACCCTCTCTTAACGGTCCTGCGGGCAGTAATTCTTCGTTTCCGAAACCTTTAACGCTGTCCATCAATACAATATCCAAATTGCGGTATAGTTTTCTGTGCTGGAAGCCGTCATCCAGAATTATGTATTCAACCCCGAAAGATTCAACCGCATATTTTGCAGCCAGAAACCTGTTTCGGCAGGTAAAAACATAACAACCTGGGGTGTTTTCCGCAAGCCAGTACGGTTCATCTCCGGCTTGTAGTGCATCAAAAAATATTATAAGCCCGTCGGAAATCATATTGATTTTTCGGTTGCTTAGCCTTCCGCCGTAACCTCTTGATACTATGGCAACTTTTTTACCCTGAGAGATTAAATATTTTGCAATTTCTGATACCACAGGAGTTTTTCCTACTCCGCCCGTTGTCATATTACCGACAGATATTACAAAAGCCTTTACTCTTTTGGGTTTTAGTATTTTTTTATCGTACAGAAAATTTTTTAAACCGCTTCCAAACCCGTAAAAAGTTGAACAGAATTTTAAAAATTCGTACAAAATTCCTTTCGGGTTTCTCTGGTAGTGTAATTTGGTAATTTCTGTTTTTATATTTTTCATATTAGAATAATAATCTGAACAACAAGAAACGTTTATTCAATTTTTCCGAGAATTTTCTCAGATTAGCCGTTGTTACAACAGTATCTTTTACGATTTGCTGTAAATCCGTAGCCTGTGACGGATTTGCGGGATTTACCCTGTTAACCGTATCAAGAGCCGTTGCAACTTCAGCCATTGCGTTATTAACATTTGTTATTGCATCTGTCAGTTGATGTTTTAAATTCTCGTCTTTTGTTATTGAGTTTACGCTTTCGCTGATTTGTGCAAGATTTTGAGTGATAATTTTAAGGTTTTTACCTGTTTCTTCCGCATCCGCATTATCCATAACCTTGTTGAGGTTTTGAGCCAGTTTATCTATGGATTCTGCCGTTGAAAGCATTTGTGTCTTGAATTTTTTATCTCCGATTATGTGATTAATGTTATCAGATAATTTTGAAAAATCATCCGTTGCCTGTTGTGTCATAGCAAGCAATTTGTCAATGTCTTCTTTTGAGGAATCAAGGAGGGCATCGACCTTACCGAGTGTTACCTGAGATTTTGCTGTTAATGCATCAACATTTGCAATAGTCTGCTTAATATCTGCAATAGTTTCATCCGTCAGAATTTCATTAACTTTCAGGTTGGTTTCCGTCAGGGTTTCCATTGCTTTATATTGCCAATCCATAAAGTCAGATAATCTCATCGGTTCAACTATTGTATATGGCGAACTTTGTTTTGGCATAGCCATTGGCATTCCGTCAAGCGGCGCAAGTCTTAATTTGTGAACTCCGTCTTTTGTTTTTACCGCTTTACCGACAACAAAATCAGGCATAATCAGACCCGGTAAATTTATAAAATAACTTATTTTGTATGCGTATTGTGTTTTAACTTTATCTTTATAGTTGTATGGAAGTGAAGACTGAGATATAACGTCAACTGATTTTATCAGTCCGACATTGCGGTATTCATCGCTTAAAAGCATTTCAACCGAATCGTTCTTCTGTAACAGGTCAATATTTGTCATAGGTATATATATGATTCTTGTTTTTGGAGGGGTAATTTCAAGGAATAACTCCCCGATGATACCCGATTGCTGAATTGAAAAAGCGGATGCCTTCGGAATTGTTACGTTAGAATCCGTTATAACGAACTTGACGTTTACATAACTGTCCTCATTTTTGACAACAGGGGTAATTTCTTCAACCTGACCGACCTTTAAGCCCATAATCTGAACGCCGGCGCCCGGCCTTAAACCGTTGACATCTTTAAACTGAATCTCTATTCTTTCGGCTGATGAAAATGCTCTCCCCTTTACTTTTAGTACTGTTCCAACCAAAAGCAATAAAGCCGCAAGTGCCAAAAGCCCTACTTTAAAAGATGAAGAAAATTTCATTGCCTACCTTTCCATAATAAATATCTGGTTATATTCTATCAGAAAAATAAAAAAAATGACAATACTGCAAACTGAGTGTGTTTTTTTAACGATAATTACATCGAACGGTTGATTTTTTGTCCGAAGAAGTACATAAAACTTAACAAATATTGTATAATTTAAACAGGTTATATTGACTTTTTAAAAAATATAATTAAATACCAAACGAGGTAGAAATACATACAGGAGAATATATATGGGCATGGCCGCATCTCAGGCAAGGTGGATTTCACTTGCCGCAAGAAAAACAAACGTAGAATATGAAGGACAACAGATTAACCAGGCAAGAACCGCTCTGGCTAATGAAACATCAGCCTTATGGAATCAGTTGTATAACATGAAGGTTCCGACCGCTCCGAGTACCACAGATTTTACAACAACGGAGTACTCTTTTGAAAACGGCGGAGCGGTCAATACGATTAAAGAAATTCAGGATGCCGATTATACGGATTCCGATGGTATTCACTATAATTCTTACGTTACTTATTATACAAGGGTTGATGAATATACGGGTATAAGAAATGCAATTTCAAATCCTCAGGTTCAGTACGTTTCGCCTACGGATCCGTCTATTGACCCGTACTATATGGTTGGTACGAGAACACTGGTTTGTCTGGATACGGTTGACAGGGATGATCCCTCCAAATCTTCTCCTTGGGGCACGTATAAGGCTCAGTTAGATCAAATTGCCGCAGATTGGCCGGAATCTCAACTTGCAAAAGACTGGGTTGCGTACAGAGACAGCGGTTCGCCCGCAACTTTGTCCAATATATATTTCTGGACTGATATAAATGGTGATACGAATTATGCATCAAGAACCGCTTCAACACCGGACAGTTTGGATGCTTGTGTAAGTGACCCGTTAGCAACTTTACATTCTTATTATGCAAAATACCAGTCTCAGAATAAAGAAGTTTCAAAATATGCAATTATTGAGTATGAGGCACAAGGTCGTGCTACTTCTATTCAATTTGAAGGCTCAAGTGCGGTCTTTGCTCTTTCCGCATCAACCAAAACGGATGATGCCGCTTATCAGGATGCAATGAATCAGTACAATTATGATCAGGCGTCTTATGAACAAAAAGTTCAGGATATAAACGCCCGTACAGAACAGATTCAAACTGAGGACAGAACGCTTGAACTTCGTTTAAAGGCTCTTGATACCGAACAAAATGCTTTGCAAACGGAGATGGAAGCGGTACACAAGATTATTTCCAAAAATATTGAAAGTACCTTTAAAACATTTGAGAGTTAGTAAGATTTTAATAAGAAGAATAAAGAGGTTAATATGTCTTACAAAAATGACAGTAATTTAGTAATAGCAAACAGATTCGGAGATGCAAGTTCCGCAGCAAAGGCTCAGATGTGGGAAACCTATGACCGACTCAGAGATTTAACTGTTTCAGGAAGCGGTACGGGTACTGGTTTTGAAGCCGCAGGTAATTTGTTATATAACATGGCAAGTCTGCTTGCGCCGTCATCATTTGCTACTGTTTTTGGCGGTTCCGAAACGATGAATATTTCAGGAACTTCCTATTACAACAAAACAAACGGAGGAACATCATTCGGGGTTGATTCTTTATACAATTATTCAGGATTTCCGAGCGGTGCTGCTTCGATAAATTCTATATACGGTTTGGCAACAGGTGGTGCTGCATCCGTTCTCGGCGGCTGGGGTACATCCGGAACTCCTACGGGATTTGCGTCCGCTGCGGGTGGTCTTGTTGACGTTTCAAGTGCTGCTGCTTACGGTATAGGTACTGCATCAGGTATGGGTAAGATTTCTTCAAATATTGTAATGCCTTTTGCCAGTACAATTTCAGGTTTTGGTGGTATCTTAACTGCGATTTCTCCTTATTTAGGTGTTTATGGCGCAGGTACTACCGTTTTGGGTAACTTAATGCAGGGTACATCATCTGCTGCGTTGGCTGCATATCAGAATATTACGGGTAATATTACGGCAAATGCCGATGTTATTCTTTCAACAAAAGTAAGGAATATTGAAACTGTATGTAAGATGCTTGATACGCAGGGTGATGTTGCAAAGAAAATGTTAAAAGAGGGTATAGACTCAGATTCAAAGGCTATTCAAAATTTATAATACACACTTGTTTGAAAATTATGATGCGTGTTTTGTTAAAATTATTACAAAATTCGCATCATTTTTTTATGAAAATTAAAGTTTTTGAAAAATGTTCCGTTATATGTAATGTGTATTAAGAAAGACCTAATATTAAGAAATATTACAGTTGTTCTGAAATTTTATCAATAAAAATGATTGTGATGTTTTTACATGTATGTAGGTCTAAGTGTAAGGAGCATCATGTTTCAAGAAACATTAGATCTATACCTCAAAAGAATCTTGGACTTCTTGATTTATACGAAGAATTATTTAATCAGAATGAATCCTATTCAAATGATGATTAATTCAATAGTAGAAGGAATAAAAGACTTCTTAACGGTAAAAAAGAAATTGCGAATGGCACAATACAGGCTCAATTATCACCAGCACCAGTTAAACAAAATGGAACAGTTGATAGCCGAAAACAGCCAGCACAATTTTCTGAAGGGATCTAACTTAGATCAAAAAAGGTAGTAAAGGCGGAAAGTGAAATGGGTTTACTTATCGGAATAGTCAGAAAACGTTACTTGGCAATGATGAAGTCAAATGCTGAGTGGAAACTTCAGCTTATAACGGCAGCTCTGATGACCGCACAAAACTCGGTTAATAACCTTATGCAGGTTGGAACCGATTATGAATCCGACAGTTTGATAGCTAAAAAATTACAACAGCGGCAATATAAACTGAAATTACTGGAACAGAAGCTGAATGCACAGAAAGCGGCACTTGAACTTCAAATTAAAGAGTGCACTCAAGAAATGGAATCCTGCAACTCAATGATTGAAGCAAATATTAAATCTTCGTTCTCATATAATATAGGCTAGGAATTTTTTGATGAATAAAAATTATGAAGCGGACACCAATTTTGGAATGTCCGCTTTATTAATGTAAATTTTTGTAACGACATATATAGTTTTTGGGTAAAAATCTTAAAGAAAACACATAGAAATGCCGATAAACCATGGTGAAAGGAAATATCTATGGGATTATCGGCATCACAAGCAAGATTATTGTCAATAACGGCACGTTTGACTGATAATGAATATCATTCTCAGCAGATTGCCAATGCAAAAATGCGTCTTGCTAATGCCTCACAGGAAGCCAGAGATAACTATCAGCATGCTCTGAACAGTACAGTTTTGGTTTATAACGGATTTGATACGGAGGGGAATGCCACACAAACAACATATACGCCAAACGTTATGTATTATTACCAGCCGCTGAAAAATCAATATTGCATATTAAATACTGCAAACCAAATTGTGGTAACGCATAAAGATGCACAAAATTATGAAGACACAACTAATATAATAGATTTTCTTGACAAATATGATGTGCTGGATAATTACAAAGGGGAATACCAGCAGTATCAGGAAGATTATCAAAAATATAAAGAAGATTTAGCTCAATATGAAATTGATATGGATCAGTGGAATTTTGATAATGACAAGTATCAGGAATATTTGAAAAAATATCGCCAGTGGCAGGAAGAACAAAAAGGCAATGAACTGTATGATTTATTCGCCACGAAAATTGGCACATCAAATAATCCGATTGCATATTGTTATGGAGAAGCGTTGGATGGCACAGGCGGGTGTTATCTGCACTTATTGAATATGATGCTTGATTATGACGGGACGAATACTCTTTATTCGCACACATATCAGGCAACCTGTGACAGAAACGGTAACACAGGTGTTCCGACCTGTGATGTCACGACAAATACTGCACAAGGCGGTATGTTTACTTCTGCAAACTTTGATGTTATGAAACAGGTATCTGATGCACTTAATGAGCAGAAAAACGGTACGTATAGCCGTCTTTGTGATAAAGATGATGATTTTCATCCCGATTACGAGAACGGTGGAGCTCCTGATACTGACAAATATAATCTTATTCAGGCAAAAATTGATGCCGGTGAAATTCCGACACCGTTAGACAGATTAAAAAGTGACTGGATTTATGACCCTGAAACAAATTCTGTTGTTGGGCTTAAATCATTAAAACAAAAGGCAATAGACCTTTATTATATGATTGTGAATGGTATGATAAGCGGCGCCACCTTAAAAGAAACACTTATTAACTTCACCGAAGGTGATATGAAAGGAATTTCAACTCCGCCTCCCGAGATAGTTCCGGACCCGGGTGATCCGCCGAAAAAACCAAAAGAACCGCAACCGCCGGAGGTAAAAATTAAAGACCGTGAAAAAGCACAGTGGTATGCAAACCTCTGGTGCAGAATGAACGGTAACGAAGATTCTCCAAAAATTCAGACAAAAGAAGGTCTGAATGAACTTGATGATTGGTACAGAAAACATATTCTCGAGGATGCAAAATATATTAAAAATACCTTCGACAAGAATTATGTTGAATTAGACATGCATCTTGCCGACAGTACAACATGGTTGCAGGATTCACTTACTCAGGGTATTCTTGTAATGCAAAGAGTTAATGTTGACAAACTCGATGGTGAACATAAATATAACTGGGATGAAATAATTTATTCGGAAGCTTCAGAATTAACGGAAGAAGTTGATGAACTTGCAATTTCAAGAGCAGAGGTTGCATACGAAGATAAGATGCGCGAAATTGAAATAAAAGATAAACGTTATCAGTTAGAAATCAACAAACTTGACTCCGAACACAACGCACTTCAGACTCAGGTAGATGCTATCCGCGGGGAAGTTTCCAAAAATATTGAACGTTCGTTCAAAACCTTTTCATAAAAAGTATTTATCTGCCTGTGTGAATAAATAAATTAATAATTTCACTCATAACTGCGTTTTGTCTTTGATATTGCTGGGTTTTAGCTTCCAAAAGACCGATTTGTCTGCGGTATTCAATTATATTATGCTGGCATTCTTTTGAACTCGAGCTAAGCATTTCCTGAACCTGTTTAGCCTCCTGCAAAACGCTGTTCATTGAAATTCCGAGAGCTTCCATTGTTTGTTTAATAATCAATGCTCCCGTTTGTTTTGAAACACCGGTCGGTAATTTTGCAATAAGTTGTCTTAGTATGACAACATTTGCAGGATACTCAATGTCTTCGGGTACCGAGTAAGAGGTATTGCCGATATTACTGCCGATATTTTGAGCAAGACTATTATTAAATGCAGTATCAATAGCAGACTGAGGTTTAAGTGTACGACTTATTGACTGCTGTAAATGTTCATAACTTTTAGCTTCTTCGTTTGCTTTTATACTCTCTGCAAAACTGTCGGCATATAAGATTTCATCATCATCGAAATCATCATCATCTTCGGTAATTTCTGTTTCTTCTTCTTCTTCAATTTCCTGTTCTTCTTCGGTAATCATGTTTTCATCGGTAGCATCTTCTGTCTGCATTCTCAATGCTTCCACTATTTTCTTACCAACTCCGTCATTCATATTTTCAATAGTCATCTTTTCCTCATAAAATTATTGCTATTTTCTCAACTATTATATAAAAAACATGCGAAATTATCAAGAAATATTTTTTCGTTTAAGTTTTATTAACTTGAACAGCGATTTTCTTTGTGGTAGCATTGTCAGGAAAACAGAGGGATAATATGGAAATAATTGAATTAAAAAACTATTCGGAATTACCGTACGGGGAAAATGTATTTCAAAAAGCAGCGGTTTCTCCCCTTGAAGACGGTATTGAATATGAAATACTAAGTGATAATACGGCTTTGGAATATTTGGATTATCTGAATTTTTCAAAAGTTATAGAAGTTTTGGCTGAGTTTTTTGATGTTAATGCAGCGGCGGTTTCAAAAGAAGGTTTGCTTTGTTCTGTTGCGCTGGGAAGTTCTGCTTCGAATGCTTTTGAAAAGATTGTAGAATCTGACCCGATTTGTATTTTGGGAGCAACGGCGGGTTTTAGCAAAAAAGTTACGCTGGATGCGGCAAAACAACTTTCGGCAATGAAATTCAGAAATGTGATTGCAACTGCATTTGATAATGATGCGCTGGAATATTTAACAACGAAAAGCGAATTGAACGTTATGAAATTAAAAAGCCCTTTGCAGGAGTTGTTGGGCTTTGGTGCGTGTGATGTTAAACTGACACCGTTTGGGTATCTTGTTCAGGAGCAAAATGCGAGCAAATTAACAAAATCTGCATTTAAGGTCGCAGGAAAGACGAAACCTGCTCAACAACAGGCGGAGGATGCCATTTTTGCATGGAAGGTTGCAAAATATACAAAGAGTAAATCAGTTGTTATAGCAAAAGATTTGTCTGTTAAGGCAATTGTTCAGTCGGAGCATAATATTGTTGATGCGGTTGAACGGGCTATGAATTTGGCATGTGAAAATTCAAAAGATGCGGTTATGGCACTTGATGGTGTTATAGAAAACGAGGAAGTTATAAATGCCGCAATTCAGGGGCGAATCGGCTTGATTATTGAGGCGGGTGACGGGGTTAATTCCTCAAAACTTTCAAAACTTGCGGATAAATATAACATATCATATATTGTTACTGGAATAAGGAATAACAGGTATTAATTATGGAAATAAAACCGTGGGATGAATATTTTTTAGATTTGGCAAAAACCTGTGCATCACGCTCAAATTGTTTAAGGGCTCAGGTCGGAGCGGTTATTGTCGGTGAAGATAAAAAAATTAAAGCAACCGGCTATAACGGAACACCCTCGAAAGTTGAGTCATGTGCCGAGCGTGGTGAGTGTTACAGAATAAAAAACAATATTGAATCCGGCACCCGTTACGAAACCTGCCGTTCAATTCATGCCGAGCAAAATGCAATTATTCAGGCGGGTCAGGACAGATGTAAAGATGCGACAATTTATATCTGGGGTCATAATTTTATTTGTATATTATGCAAAAGATTTATTGTTCAGTCGGGAATTAAAAATTGTGTATTGAAAAAAGATGAAAACTCACCGATTGTCAGAATTTCTGTTGAAGATATCAGAAAAGAACTTGAAGAAACCCGTTAATATTATAACAATTGTTAAAATTTTGACTTTCGTAAAAATATCATTAAAAACAGGGCAGGTAGTTATATTTGCCCTGTTCTAATTCGTTTGATTGATTTTTATGTTTAAAAGTTGAAATCAAAAGGGTTAAAGGGTAATATAGAAATGAGAGGTAGTATTATGAACGGTAACTATTTTCCAAAATATGACTTACAGTCACGAATTCAGCATTCGAAGTTCAGTAACGGGCTTGAAACGGGGATGCCGAGTATTCGTTTTGACAGGGTAGAGTCACCGGAAGGACCGGATTTTAAGCAGGTCTTTTCAGGGCTTATAGAAAATCTTAATACCGAAGTTAATGCTCCTGATAACCTGTTAAAGGATGTAATGCAGGGTAACAGGAATGTTGATATTCATGATGTAATGACCGCAATGGCAAAATCGGAAGTGAGTGTCAGCGTTGCTACTCAAATTGTAGGTAAAGTTATCAATGCCTATGACAGAATTTCTCAAATTTCTGTGTAGGTTAATCAGCGTAAAGATTAATTACAGACAGCGGGACGGAGATGGACTTTAGTAAGATAACAGAGAATAAACCTTTATTTTATGGAATAATCGTCGGGATTGTTTTCCTGATTGTCGTGATAATAATAAGTATAGCAGTTGCGGCAGGCGGGGAAAAGGGGCCTAACGGTGAAAAGAAAGCCCCCGATATCGGTGCAGAACCTCTGGGTTCAAATGTTGACCTTTTGACAACCGATAATCTGGGCAAGGCTCTTGAAGTTCAGGCTTTGCTTGCAAAACAAGGTATCGTTGTTGAAAGACAACTTGACGGTACAAAATCAAAGTTGGTTTTGAATGCTAAAAAATGTTCAAGTATTTCCAAAAAGTGTACTATAACAGACAGGGATAATGCAATTATTGCGATTGTTCAAAGCGGTCTTGTTGACCAGAATGTAGGGCTTGAAATTTTTGATAAAGGTGATTTTACATCAACAAAAGAAGACAAAAGAATACGTCTTGCACGTGCAATGAATGGCGAATTGGCAAGACTTATCAAAAAAATACCGCCTATTCAGAATGCTACAGTATTTATTTCAATTCCGGAAAATACAAACATGTTTGACCAGCAGAAACCGAAAACGGCTACTGTTCAAATTGTTTTGCCATCAGGTGAAAGACTGGATCAGTTAAAAGTTAAAGCGATTACGAATTTGCTTTTGGGCAGTGTTACGGGTTTAACTGCGGAGAATATAGCCATTACCGATACTAACGGTAATGTATATCACAGCGTTATGAATGCCGAAGACGAAATGCTGCAAAAACTGGAAGAAAACGATAAATATATGCAGCAGAAGATTTCTAAACAGTTGGACAGATTGGTAGGTCCCGGAAATTATGTTGCTACTGTAAGTACGTTTTTGCGTCAGGCTCCTGTTGAAAGATTTTCAATAGAGTATGACCCCAACAGAAAGACATCTGTATCGGAACAGTCATTTACGGAAGGTTTGGGAGATACCTCAAAAGATTCTTCAAAAGGTATAAATGCAGTAAGTACGTATCTGCCGAATGGTTTACCCACAAGCGGAACCGAGGCTACACAGGACAGAAATTACTCTCGTAAAGCGACAGAAACTCAGTACGGGGTTACAAAAATTCAGACAAACGAATATATAAGACCGGGAGTTGTTGAAGATATTTCTATTGCGGTTACTCTTGACAGAAACAACCTTCCGACTGATACAACTCTTGAAGAACTGAAGGAACTTATCGCAAGAGCGGCAAGTCCGAAAGTTTCCGCTGATAATGTTTCCATTGCATTTACAAATTCAAGTGATCCGTATTTAACTCCGGAAAAAACCCAAAATCTTCCCAAAGTTGATGATACGGGTAATCCCTGGTGGCTTGCAATTATTTTCTCGGCAATCGGTTTGATAATCATATTCAAAGCAATTTCGGCGAAATTGAAACGAATGAAAGAAGAAAATGAAATGGAAGTTGAAAGCCTGCGTCAGCGTGCATTGGCTCAGGAAAGAGCATTAAATGACGTTAATGACAGAGCAAGTCAATTAACTCAAAGACAGGCAGAATTGGCTCAGGATTTATTGAATCAGCAGCAGATGCGCGCAGCATTGCCCGAAATTGACCCGAGTCTGCTTGAAGATTCCTTAGACAGAATGTCAGGTGAATTGTCGGAAGAAGTTGCAGACAAAATTAAGAGCTGGATTGAAGAAGGTCAGCCGGTAACAGGAGATAAATAATTATGGCGACCCCTGATTTTGATTACGAAAGTTTTGCACAGAATTTGGCAGCACAGGCGCAGGAGCTTGTGCCTCCCGAGTTTGACGATAATCAGAAACAGTATGTCGTTAATACTCTCGGGAATTTTGCTTTGTTATCGGGAAAGGCGCTGGCAGAAGACCCCAGTCTTAATTTCAATGCTGATCAGGCAGTTACCATAACTCAAATTATTGCGGAATGGTCTTTCCACAAATCAGTTGACCTTGTTCGTTCAGGTATTCCCCAGCAGTACTGGGATCCTGTTATGCAGAAAATTGCATACACGATTTTTGAAATTGCAAAACAGACATTTTCACAGGGGCTGCCGAACGACAAAATACTTGAACTTATTGAACACCATGTAAAAAAGAGTTATCTGGATGCAATTACCGAATTAAAAAATAAAGGGGTAATTGATGAAGGGTTGATGGAATTTGCCGCATCCCAGTCGAATATGGATAAAATGGCTCAGGAAATGCAGCAGCAGGCAGCTGTTGCGGAGGAAACAGGCGAACCTCAGGCTGACAGTACGGGTAATATTGTTGTTCAACCCGACGGTACTCCGGAATTTCCGAGAGTTAATTCAAAGATACTTAAACTTGCAACTGTTGCTATGTTGTTTAACCGAATGAAACAGGATAGTGTTCAGGCAATTCTTAATAAATTTGAGGAAGATGATGCAAACTCTGTTGTCAGATACATGAAAGATCCCGATTTGGTTGAAAAGGTCGGAACGGAAAATGCTATGCTGGCTTTACAGGATTTGAAAAAATCAATGCCGCCCGCACCTGCGGTTAATACCCAGAAAATTATTATGCAGATAAAACATTTCGCATCAAAATACGACCGTAAACAATTAGACACAATTTTAATTCGTGAGCGTATGGGGGTTAAACGTCTTGTATTTAACGCATTGGAAGACGAATATTATGAAGGTATGCCCCCCCATGTTGCCAAAGTTGTTGCCTCTCATCTGTTAGATATAGTATAATATTTGTGTATCATGATTATAAAAAAGAATAAAAATAACAAAAGATTAGGGAATGAGGCAGAGGGTTTCTCAGAATATGTTGAGGATGAGCAAACTTCTGATATAACTGAGCAGTTCGGTGAAAATGCCGTTGCAGAGGCTCAGGAAGATGTGCCTGTTGAAGATCAGGAAATTAACCTTTTCGATTTGGATAATATTGATTTTAAACAGCGTCAGGAACGCCGCAGGGGTGACAGGCGCAGAGGGTTCAGACGTATTGATGACAGAAACCTGATTTCAAGAGCAAAAGAGGAGGCTTTTGCAATTAAAGAAGCCGCACAAAAAGAGGGATATCAGGCAGGTTTAGACGAAATCCACGCTGAATTTGATGAAATTAAAGAAGCGGTAAAAGTCTTTTATAATGCTCCTCAGCAGGTATATGACAGTGTGGCTCCCGATATTCTTGAAATAAGTCTTGATATTGCAAAAAAAATTATTAAAAAAGAAGTAATCGAAAATCAGGATATTGTCTTAGATAATATAAGAGATATCCTGAAAGGGCTTTCCAAGGAGGAAACAAAACTTACTCTCAGGGTAAATCCTTCACAGGCTGCCATGTTAAAGCAGGAGGTTCCCGAGATAACAACATCTCTGGGACTTGAGGTAAAACTTTACATAGTGCCGGATGAGGGTATAATGCCGGGGGGATGTGTGGTAACAACGTCTAACGGGGTTATTGATGCAACAATCGAAGCTCAGTTATCCGTAATCAGTGAGGTAATGAAAGAAATTTAATGGCAGCACCTGAGGGAAATTCAAATATGTTAAGTGAAATATTGATGGCGGTCTTTGTACTGCTTCTTGTCGTTATTTTGCTTGTTGAACTTCCTACTGCCGTGATAAATGTCTGTATTTGCTTAAACATAACGCTTGGAATTGTCTTGCTGATGTTTGCTCTGAATGTTCAAAAAACACTGGAACTGTCTTCCTTCCCTTCAATTATTCTTGTCGGAACAATGTTCAGACTTTGTCTTTCAATAGGTTCTACCAGATTAATTTTGGCGAAAGGGGAAGCAGGTGAAGTTATTCAGGCATTCGGTGAATTTGTTACCGGTGGTAATATGATTGTCGGGGGTGTAATCTTTCTGATTATCACCGTTGTTCAGTTTATGGTTATTACAAAAGGTGCGGAACGTATTGCGGAGGTATCTGCCCGTTTTGCATTGGATGCTATGCCCGGTAAACAAATGACAATTGATGCCGATTTTAACGCAGGTTTAATCTCACCTGAGGAAGCAACCAAAAAACGTGAAGATTTGTCCAGAGAATCAAACCTGATGGGTTCAATGGACGGTGCTATGAAGTTCGTAAAAGGGGATACGATTGCCGGTATTATTATTACCCTAATTAATATCATAGGCGGATTGGCGATAGGGTGTTTAATGAATCAAATGGCGATTGGGGATGCGGTAGATAAATATACTAAATTAACTATCGGTGACGGGCTTTGCTCTCAGGTTCCTTCATTGTTAATGTCAATTGCAGCCGGTGTATTTATGACCCGTGCTTCTGCGGCAAGTCCTTCGTTGGGTGCTGATGTTACCGCACAAATTACAAGTAAGCCGAATGCTTTGTTCTTTGCTTCGGGATTTTTGCTTTTCCTTTCGTTAACAGCACACTGGACACATTTGCCCTGGCTGCCGTTTTTAATATTTGCGGCTTTAATATTTGTTGCGGCTTTTCAGGTGCTTATCAATGCGGATGTTCAATCTCAACTGGGGCAATTGGAGAATGTCCGCCAAAATATGCAGGATTTGGTTAACCCGAACAGAATGTACGAACGTTTGGGTGTTGATATTTTGAGTTTGCAGGTTGGTTCAAATCTGCTTGTTATTGCCGACCCTGATCAGGAAGGTCAGTTGCTTGCAAAAATTGCTGCTCTGCGTCAGAGAGTTACGGATGAACTCGGGTACATTTTGCCAAACATTCGTATTATGGACTCCTCAGCCCTTGATGCAAACGAATACATGATATCTATTCGTGGTAATACTGTTGCCACGGGTTATGTTTATCCGGGAAAATTTATGGTAATTGCAGACCAGTGGGATTCTATGAAAAAAGAAGTTCCAGAAGATGCCATAATCGGTATTGACCCGACATATCAGACACAGGCTTACTGGATTTCCGCAGAGGATGCCAAATCAGCCCGTCTTGTTACGGCAGTTGATGCAACCGATGTAATTGTCACACACTTGCAGGAATGTGTGAGAAAACACGTTGATGAAGTTATGACAAAAACAGATGTTCTCAAACTTATGGAACTTGTCCGCTCTCAAGACCCGACACTTGTTAATGACCTTGTTCCGACAATTATTTCAACAAGTGATTTGCGTAAAATTTTTGTTAACTTAATTCGTGAAAAAGTTTCAATAAAAGATATTATTTTTGTATTTGAAAGACTTTGCGATTATGCAAGATTTTCAAAAGAACCAGATATTCTTTCAGAACGTTTGCGTGCGGCATTAGGACGTCAGATATGTCTTTCTAATGTTCAGGATGACAAGGTGCTTTATGCGCTTACCCTGTCGCCCGAATGGGAGAAAATACTTGATGACAGTTGTCAGAGGACAGAGCTTGGTACTATGTTCCTCCTAAATCCCGTTCAGGTTCAGGAATTGATAGAAACAACTGCAACAACTCTTTTAAGGGCGCACCAAACTTGCGGTCGTCAGCCGGTTGTCCTGTGTTCTCCAAGAATCAGGCTCCCGCTTTATCAACTTTTGGAACGTCATATCCCGACGATTGTTGTAATTTCTTACTCCGAACTCATAACAGATATCAAGGTTGAGGCAATTGACACCATAGGGGATGCTTATATAACCGAATAAAAAAGCGGAAGTCGTTAAACTTCCGCCTTTTTATAAAATTTTATTGATTATCTGTAATAGCCGTAATCTTCTATTTGTTGTCTGTTCTGTACGTTTTGCTGCTGCAAATTGTCAAGCTGCTGCTGACGGTAATTATCTTCTTCCTGTGTGCTGCTGTATCCTGCATAAGGCCCTTGGAAATAGTATTGGCTGTTGTTTATGTCATATTTCCAAATGTCGCTGTCATAATATCCGCCAGTTCCGACAGTTACAGGTACATAACCGTGTGTATAGCCGTATCCTGCATAACTTTTCCCGGCACTTGAATTTATCATCTTTTCACCGGCCGCAAATACTGACAAACTGCTTAAAAATACCAATGTGCCCAGGACTGCTGCAATTTTTGTATATTTCATTTTTGCCCCGCTTTCGTAAAATATTAATACATTTTCAATTAACATATTATTTCAAAAATAATATAAATT
>CAMHMW010000017.1 GCA_946186335.1 uncultured Candidatus Melainabacteria bacterium | reverse complement strand
TTGAACTGTCTAAAGGCATAAATAAATGCTCGCAGTTTTCAGGACTTTCTTCCAAGCCGTCAGGAATAACTTCTAACGGGTTATATTCCTGCAATTTTTTATACTTTTTCCCTTTAAGATACTGAACAATTAACTCAAAAATATACATAATTACAACGAAAAACCCTCGGGTAAAAGTTCGGAAAGTTTATATATTTTTAAATCTTCACCGATTTTCACAATAACATCCAACCCTAAATTTTTATTGCTAAATTCATACAAGACCTGCCTGCATGCCCCACAGGGAGTACAATTATCCTGATTTGGAGAATAAATTGCAATTGCCTTAACAATTCTGTCACCGTTTGCAACCGCAGAGCCGATAGCATTTCTTTCCGCACAAATTGTAAGCCCGTAACTGGCATTTTCAAAATTACATCCGCAATAAATATTATCGGTATCAGTCAAAATACACGCACCGACAGGGAATTTTGAATAAGGTGCATAAGCGTTTTTTGACACTTCTATCGCTTTTTCCATTAAATAATTGTAATCCATATATAAAACCTCTTACCCTTATTATAGCGATATATTTATAAATGTTATCCATTAGTTGTATGAAACCCTTAATATTTGTAATAATTATCCTCTCAAAGTTAAAGTTTTTCAAAAATTATCCGATAAAGATAATACAAACCAAGGGTGAACTATGGACGTATCACGTATAGAAGCCGCACCGACCAAAATTATTGACTGGCGCAGATGTACGGCAAAAGAGATAATTAAATATAACAACGACGGGGTTGAAGTTCCGCCGCAATATCTGAAATGGGCTATTGATTTTCGTCAGGATTTAGAAAAAAACGATAAAGACGAAACAACCTACGAAATGGCTGAAAAACAAAAAATTGAAGAAGGCAGAAAAAAAGAAGAAACAGAAGCCCAAACAACAAATAATGAACAAACTACGGAAGCCTCCGCAGCAGAAGGCGAAACTGACCCGCAAAATGCAGCAGCTCAGGATGTAAATAATAAAACACCGGCAGAGAAAAAACGTGAAGAAATGCAGGAAGCCGGTGCAAGTTTGCGTTCTCAGGCAAAAGTTTTCACAAAAGACAGTAAAACCGCCTCCAAAGAAGTATTAAATTCCGCTGCAGTTTTAGAGGATACACAAGAAAAATCAACAAACGAAATTGAAGCACTTGAAAGCGAAATGGCAACACTTATTTCAAGAGCCGAAGCGACTCAACAAGAGTTAAAAAATGAAATTCAGAATATAAATTCAAACAAAAGTGACAAATCAACTTTCGGTAAGATTAACAAATTAAATGAACAACTTCAACGATACGGACAGGACGGGCAGGCTCAACTTGCATCAGCCGAAGGTGATTTTAATGTTTACGAAACAAATATAACGGAACAAAGCGGAACAATACTGAACGCAGGAGATTTTGGTTCGGAAACAATCGGAATCGGCAGAGAATTATTAAATTCTATCCACGGTTTCCCGTTGTTCAGAATAGCAGATTATATCGCAGGACACAGAGCAATAAGCGCAGGCGAAAAAGCCGTAAACTTTGCAGTAATGGGCAGCGAAATGCAAACCGAGGCAGATCAGGTTAATGATGATAACAAATCAAAAGTCGGGGAATTAAAAACAGAAGTTAAAAATACAACAGGAGTTGAGGGTTACTCAACCGCAGATAAAGACCCGCAGGAATCGGAAGAAAAAGATAAAGTTGAAGAACAAACCTCTGCAAGTACGGATGACCAAAGACTTGCAAGCGGAGATTTGGAACAAATACTCCTTGCAAAACTTCGTCGCGGACAAGATATTGAAGCCTAGGCTTTTAGGCTTTCGATGGCTTTCTTCAAATCATCTGATTTGTAGATGTAATTTCCTGCAACGAGCGAATTTGCACCAAAATCTTTGCACACACGACCGGTGAAGTCATTTATTCCGCCATCGACCTGAATAATTAAATCTTCCTGAGATTTTTCTCTGATTTCTTTGATTTTATTAGCACAATCGGGAATAAATTTTTGTCCGCCAAACCCCGGCTCAACTGTCATTACAAGCACCAAATCCAAGTCTTTAAGATACGGAAAAACAACTTCAGCAGGGGTTTTGGGTTTTATTGACAGCCCCGCTTTTATTCCGTAGGACTTAATTTTTTTGATTATATCGTAAATCTTTAACTCCGGCGGATAATCAGTCAGAAAAGAAACTTCTTCTTCCTCAACATATATAGCATCAGTTCCCGTAATACTTACCTTGCTTTTACCGACATCAGCAATTGCCTCATAATGAAAAGTCAAAATATCAGCACCCGCCATTGCAAACGGTTCGATGTACTTTTCGGGATTTTCAATCATCAAATGAACATCCAGCGGCAAATTAGTAACCTCCTTCAAAGACTTTACGACAGGAACTCCGATTGTAATATTAGGAACAAAATGCCCGTCCATTACATCAACGTGAATCCAATCCGCACCCGCATCTTCAACACGCTTAATATCACTTTCCAAATTTGCAAAATCCGCAGACAATATCGACGGTGAAATAATAACACTACCCATTATATAATTCCTAACTTCTTACATGCGGAATATGCACATTTTTGTTCCGCATCTTTCTTACTCATACCCGATTCAACAGCAAGAACTTCATCTCTGTATGTAACAGAAACTTCAAACTCCCTTTTATGTGCAGGACCTGATTCTTTTACAACAGCATAGACAGGGCGTTCTTTTGTCTTATCCTGAGTATATTCCTGCAAAATTGCTTTCGCATTATAACACTCAAAATTATCTTTAACATCTTCAATAAAAGGCTTAAATGTCTTTTTAATATATTTTGTGAGTTTTGATAATTTCTTATCAAGATAATAAGCACCTAATATCGCCTCATAGGCACAGGCACAAATAGAATTATTATCCCTCAGGTGCTGTTTTTCATCGTGTTTACTAAGAATAATCAAATTTTGCAAACCGCCGCGTTTCGCTATTTGCGCTAAGGTATTATCGGAAACCACAACCCCTCGTATTTTTGATAATTCACCCTCTGTTGCTTCGGGAAACATTTTATACAAAACATCCGACACAGTAAGTTTTAAGACGGCATCGCCCAAAAATTCAAGTCGTTCATAACACTCGGTATGTGGCAGCCCGTTATCTTTTGTATAAGAAGAATGTGTCAGCGCAATTCTGTACAAATCTTCCTTTACAGGTTCTATCCCGAATATTTGATTCAGTTCATCCTTCATCAGAATAAACCCTTCACATAGTTAGTAAAAGTAGCAATCCATTCTGTATGGAAGATAAAGCACTTGCAGAAGTAATACATAACAGGAATTGTTAAGATAAAACTGTCTGTTCTGTCAAGAAAACCGCCATGTCCGGGCAAACTCGTTCCCGAATCTTTAACTCCGGCATCTCTTTTGAGCAGAGATTCACATAAATCGCCAATTTGGGCAAAGGTAGTTGAGATAAGCCCAATACAAATAGGAATATACCATTTAATCGGAATAAACAACAACTTATCAATATACAAACCAACAAGACAAGCACCTATGATAGCAGCTATCACCCCGCCTACGGAGCCTTCAATTGTTTTGTTCGGACTGACAACAGGTGCCAGTTTATGTTTTCCCCATTTTTTACCGACATAATAACATCCGACATCAGTCATCAAAATTGCGGTAAACATCATTACAACAAAGCCAAAACCGCTGTCATATTTGTCACAACTTAAATCCCTAAGGAATATAAGATGCAGAGGAAACCATCCGCAATACACCATTCCGAAAAGGGTGGTCGCAACATTTGCTATATACGGCTGACGTCCGACAAACAAAACCCACATGAATGAACACATTGCACATACCGTTAATGTAATTCCGACCAAATCAAATCTTTTCAGGAATACAACGGTTGCAAGGATAATTTCTGTAAAATAGATAACCTTTAAACTCGGATAAAAACCCTTGTGATTTAGTATTTTAACATATTCTCTTGAACCGACAATCAACAAAAATATAAGCAGACACAACAACGCCCATGAGCCATATATAATAGAATACATGACAATTGTACCGAGAACAAGTCCGGTTAACATTTTTACGGCATTACTGTTTAAACTGAAATCAAGCATTATACGGTCATAACCTCTTTTTCTTTTGCTGCAACGGCAGAATCAACATTTGCAGTATATTTATCGGTTAACTTCTGAATTTTATCCTGATTATCTTTTACAACATCTTCCGGAAGATTTTCACTTTTCTCAAGTTTTTTAAGACCATCAGTCATATCACGTCTGATGTTTCTTATTGCAACTTTCGCATCTTCCCCTAATTTTTTAACATCTTTTGAAATTTCACGACGTCTGTCCTCTGTCAAAGGGGGGAAAGGTAATCTGATACAAATACCGTCACTGTTCGGGGTAATACCGATTTCAGCTTTGATAATTGCTTTTTCAATATCCTTCATTATCCCTTTATCATAAGGAGTAATTACAAGAGTCGTTCCGTCTTGAACAGATACCTGCGACATCTGTCTTAAAGGTGTCGGAACTCCGTAATATTCAACCAAAACTTTATCTAATATACCTGGATTTGCACGTCCTGAACGAATTTGTCCAAATTCCCTCTGCAACTGCGCAATCGCTTTTTCCATTTTTTCTTCGCCGAATAAAAATAATTCTTCTAACGATTCTGTCATTTTTTACCTCTTTCGTATTATTAACTTATATATGTTCCTATTTTCTGACCATCCAAGATGTTTTTAATTCCATCTTCTTTTTTGAAATCAAATACCACAATAGGTATTTTGTTTTGTTTACACAAAGCACAGGCAGCCGTATCCATAACTTTTAAGCCGTTTTTAATAATATCGTCATAAGTTATTGTATCGAGCTTTTCTGCCTTTGGGTTGGTATTCGGGTCATCGGTATAAACTCCGTCAACACCGTTTTTAGCCATAAGCATTGCTTCGGCATCAATTTCTGATGCGCGCAGGGCTGCCGCGGTATCTGTTGTGAAAAACGGATTTCCGGTTCCTGCCGCAAAAATAACAACTCTGCCTTTTTCAAGATGTCTGATTGCACGGTGGCGAATATACGGTTCTGCAATCTGATTCATCGCAATTGCACTTTGAACCCTGCAAGAAACCCCTATCTGATTTAATGCACTCTGCAAAGCAATAGCATTCATAACTGTTGCAAGCATACCGACATAATCGCCAGATGCCTGATCCATTCCGAGTTTTGCACTGTTTTTCATACCTCGGAAAATATTTCCACCGCCCACAACAACGGCAACCTGAGCACCGTTTTGGGTAACTTTTTTTATCTCATTGGCAATCATTGCAACAGGTTCCTGGTCAATTCCGAACTGCTGACTACCCAAAAGTGCTTCCCCGCTTATCTTTAACAAAATACGTTTGTATTTCATAAACTCAATATCTCCCTTACTCTTTGCCTGATTTTAACCCAAATATAGACGGTTGTAAAGGTAATGTTAACAAATATATTTTATAACTCATTAAATTCTCTTATTGAAACCGACTCAATACCTTCCTGTTTTTGGAAAGTTTTATACAAATCTTTAATGGTTTTCTGAACAGCAATATCTACGACACAAGCAAGTTTAACCGTTTCAGGAGTCGTAAGTTGAGGTTTTTTGGTCATTTCAACAAGATTTTTATATTTATCAAGAACAAAATCCTGAACCTTGTCAACTTCCTCCGGAGTACAAACCAGACTAATTCTGATACGTCTTGTACGCTTGATACTGTTCGGTAAAAATTTCCTTTCCAAAATTCGGACAATAACAAGAGTCAAGACAGCAAGGAAAGTTCCCGCAAAAGCAATATCAAACATTCCGGCACCGCATGCCATACCGATACTTGCCGCTATCCACAATGTAGCCGCCGTTGTCAGCCCTAAAACAATAGGTCCGTTTCTTAATACCGTACCTGCACCGATAAAACCGATACCGGTAACAATTTGAGCCGCAATACGTCCGGTATCTCTGATTCCCGTTGCCTGCATCGGGTCAACATTATCTCCGGGAGCAAATGTCGGAAAACCGTATATTGAAATAAGTGTAAATACGCACGCACCCAAACAAACCAAAATATGAGTTCTTAAACCCGCATATTTATTCGTTATTTCTCTTTCCAAACCGATACAAAAGCCAAAAACAACCGCAACGGTTATTCTTATAAAAAAATCAATATTTATTAAATTTTCCATACACATTCCCTATCTATAGATGCTTTTTCTCTTATCTTCAATATACTGGGCCTGATTAAAATATCTTTTCGCTTCCGCATCTTTGCCCTGTTTTTTACAAATTTTTGATTTAAGATACAAAATATCAAGATACGCCGACGATTTGCCCATAACAATGTCCGCATATTTATTTGCCTCGCCAATATTACCTTCGGCATAAGCCAATTCCGCTTTATATGCGTATGTTGAAATATCAACATGTTTAGCCGACAGCAACTCATTAACAAGTATTTTTGCCTTCGGATAATCACCGAGTTTTATATAAATCTGAGCCATTTTGCTTTTGTCATTTATCAACTGGGCATAACTCAGTGCTTCATGATAATCACCCTTATTTATAAGAGCATAAATAACAAGCCTTGTATTAAAATTATCCGCACCGCCAAGAATTTCCAAATCTTTGTAATATTCTATTGCCGTATCATAATCACCTGATAAAACAAGAGACGGCAAAATATTATTCCTTGTATATATTTTTTGAAATCTGAAAACAGAAGTGTTAACGGCCTTTTTCTGCAATGCCATCTGATCTGAAAATTCCGGGGCAGTTATCCCCGCCCACATAAACCAAAAGGGTAAAATATCAAGAATTATAAAAAAAACGGCTACAATAAGTGAAATTATTAATATGCGTTTCGCTTTTTTTGTAATCTTCATTTCTAATCTCTCCATTAACTACGGATTTTACTTTGCGGATCAAGTATATCTCTAATTGTATCACCTATCAGATTAAAGGCAAGAACTGATACAAAAATTAAAAAACCGGGAGTCAAAAGCCAAGGACGATAAATTATATTTGTAAATTCCTGAGCCTCTTTAAGCATATTGCCCCAACTTGCATCCGGCTGCTGAATACCTAATCCCAAAAAACTCAATCCTGATTCTGACAATATATACGACGGAACAGAAAGCGTCATCGCAACGATTACAAAACTTGTGGTTTGAGGGAGTATATGTTTGACAATTATTCTCAAATCCGATGCCCCGATAGTTTTGGCAGCCTGTACATATTCCTGAGTTCTGACAGACAATACCATACCTCTGACAACTCTTGCAAACCCTGCCCAGCCGATTAGTGCCAAAATCAAAACTATCAGCATAAACCTCTGAGTACTTGTCATGCCGGAAGGCAAAACAGATGCCAGTATAATCAACAGATAGAAACTCGGAATTGACATAACGGCTTCCGCAAATCTCATCATAACCGCATCAACCTTACCGCCAAAATACCCTGAAATTCCGCCATACAAAAGCCCAATAGGAAACAGGACAAACAGCGCAAGAAATCCGATTGTCATTGAAATTCTTCCGCCAAAAAGAAGTCTTGAAAAAACATCACGCCCGTTTATATCAGTTCCGAGAAGAAAAATTCTCCCTCCGCTGTCTGTGGTAAACAGATGTCTTTTCATCGGTATTATACCTAAAAATTTGTACGGCTGACCTTTTGAAAAGAACTTAATATAATGTTTTTGACTTCTGTCAAATTTATATTTAATTTCAAGTGTCTGAGAATCGAATTCCCGCACATAGTTATAAGTGTATGGTTTTGACAACTTCCCGCTTTCATCAATTGTAAAAACTTTTGATGGCGGAACATAAGCCATTGTTCTGTCTGAAAAATCTTTTGTATAGGGGGCAATAAAATCTGCAAAAAACAGCATCAGGTATATTATCCCCAAAACAATGAGTGCAACCCGTGCAAATTTATCTTTCCATAACTGAGTTAAAACTTCTTTTATCATGCCTTACCTCTGATTCTGGGGTCAGTTATAATAAGAAGAATATCTGCAATCAAATTGCCCGCAATAAGCATCACTGCACCCATCATCAATGATGCCATAACCAAATTTATATCCGATTTTAAAACCGCTTCAAGTATAAGGCGACCGAGTCCCGGATACTGAAATACGTATTCGGTCAATGCCGCTCCGCTCAACAAACCCGCAAACTCAAAACCCAAAAGAGTAATCATCGGGTTGACAGCATTACGCAGCGCATGTTTATATACAACTTTAAATTCGGAAAGTCCTTTTGCTCTTGCAAATTTGACATAATCGCTATCCAGAACATCAAGCATATTTGCTCTCATCTGTCTTTGCAAACCTGCCAGAGAAATTATAAACAGTACAAATACCGGCAAAACTAAATGATATGAAATATCAATAAATTTACCGCAAAATGACATATCCGCATAATCAGGACTCGTTAACCCGCCTATGGGAAACCACCCCGTCTTAACCGCAAACATCAAAAGTAAAACTGCAAGAAAAAATGACGGAATCGCCATTCCGATACTGGTAAACACGGTTAATATTCTGTCAAAAGGAGTTTTCCATTTAACTGCTGCCAAAATACCCAGCGGAACCCCGACAAGCCACGTCAAAAGAATTACAATTATTGTCAGAAGTAAGGTATTAGGTATTCGCTCCTTTAATTTTTGGCTGACTTTTTCACCCGTTGAGGTAACACCCAAGTCACCCTGCACAAACGAAAAAGCCCATTTCCCGTACTGAACAATAATCGGCTTATCCAATCCTAAACGCTGACGCTCTTTTTCCACCGTAACAGGAGAAATTGACGGATTTAATTTTAATTCTGCAAGAGGGTCAACAGGAGACAGCCTTATTATGAAAAAACTTATTACCGATACCAAAATCAAAAGCGGTATGGTTTGCAATATTCTTTTTATTATATATTTTAAAATTTCCATAACTCTATTTACTCTCTATTTGATATAAATTTCTTCCAAATTATGAAGCATACCGTTCAGGGATGACGGATATACATTTTTAAACTTTTTGCGGATAGCCGTTATTATAACAGGGGAATAAATATAAATCATAGGTTTCTGATTATAAATTATTTCCTGATACCTGTCATAAAACTTCTTTCTGTCCTCAAATTTTGTCGCCAGAGCACCCTGATTATAACAATAATCAAGTTCTTTTTCCCACGGGAGTATTCCTGCCCTGCCCTCCTCCGGGGTTCTCATATTAAACATATGTAATCTTCCGTCAGACAACCAGACGTTTTTCCCGCCGTTCGGTTCTAAAGGTGAACCTGTAAGTCCCATTATAACCATATCCCAGTCAAAAGTACTTACAAGTTTATTTACAAGCGAATTAAATTCTATCGGTTTAAAATTAACCTTCATTCCGAGTTCTTCCAAATCCTGCTTTACCATAACACCAATGGCTTCCCGTTCGGTATTGCCCGCATTTGTGTATAAATCAAACTCAACACGATTTCCCTCTTTGTCGTACAACTTGCCGTCTTTCAGATAAAACCCTGATTTTTTCAGATACTCACGTGATTTATTCAAATTCTTTTCATAAGGTTTGAGATTTTTGTTAAGATAAATTGAATTTAAACTTTCGGGAGTGAACAGAGGCTGCGCAATACCGTTTGCAATATTAAACACCATATTGCGTCTGTCTATGGCATAATCAACAGCCGTTCTGAAATTCAAATCCTGAAACCACTTTTGTTTAACGGGTGAAACATGATACTTACCCTTAGAATCCTTACGGTTATTCAAATTAAAAGACAAATACATAGTTCCTGTCGTTGGTCCCAAATTGTATAATTTAAAATCAGAATGCGGTTCTAATGTTTTATATCTCGCAACTTTTGAACCCTGCAAAGTTATCACATCAAGTTCTTTTGCCTCAAATTTCAAAACCTCGTTATTCAAATCACCCACGATTAAATAAACCAACTTATCCAGATAGGGCAGTTTATCCCCGTTTTTATCAATTTCGTAATAATCAGGGTTTCTTTCATAAACAACCCTTTGAGCAGGGACATACTCTTTCAGTTTAAACGCCCCCGATACAACTATATCCTCAGGCTTGACATCCGTTGACATAAATCTGTCAAAATCAGAACCGCCTGCTTTTACCGCATTTTTAAAATAATGTTTCGGAGCAATTGGGGTTGATAAAATTCTTATGAACGGGGCAAAAGGTTTCGGTGTAACAAATTTAACGGTATAATTGTCAACCTTCTCAACTGTCGGCAATTTATCGTCAATATACAAAGAATCTCTTGTTGAAGTGTCACCAAGTCCGCCAAAGATTATATCTTTCCAGGTAAAAACTACATCATCTGCGGTAATCGGTTTGCCGTCAGACCATTTTATACCTTTTCGCAAATTTATTATATATGTTCTGCCGTCAGGTTCTATGGAAAAAGATTTTGCGAGTTTCGGAACAGGCTGCCCTGTTGTCGGATCGGTTGATAACAAACCGTCATACATCACACCAGCCATTGTTGAAGATGTTGCATCCTTGCAGTTAAACGGATTAAAGGTTTTAGGTCCTTCCCCGATGGTTGATGAAACCAACTGTCCACCGAATTTTCCGACCTCAGCCTGTGATTCCAGATAATCAACACCGTCTTTTATTACAGTCACAGGTAAAGGATATTCAACTTTTACCACATCAGAGTTTTTAAGGGCAGAAGAATTTTCTGTCTGCACGGTATCTTTCACAAGACACCCCTTCAACACTAACGAGCATAACAATATGATTAATAAAACCCTGACCGCTTTTTTAAACATATTCAAAGAATACCACAAAAAGGGGTAAATGTATTCGCAATATCGGTAATATTTTGGATAATGCCGACCGGACACCCATAACAAGATTACCCAACCCGATTGATTTTGAATTATATTGCGGGTAAAATCTTATAAATAAAAGACTATTGGCATGCCAAAAAATTAGGGGTTTAGATTATGAATTTAACTGAAAATTCTGTAAAGGTTCTTGAAAAAAGATATTTAAAAAGAAATTCTGACGGTAAATGCACCGAAACGCCGGAAGACATGTTCAGACGGGTTGCCGATGCTATAGCAGACGGGGACAGACAATTCGGCAAATCAGATGCGCAAATAAAAGAGTTATCAGACAGATTTTATGACACCATAACAAACCTTTATTTTATGCCAAATTCTCCGACACTTATGAATGCGGGCAGAGAATTGGGACAGTTGGCTGCATGCTTTGTTCTGCCTGTTGAGGACAGTTTGGCAGATATTTTTGAAACAATTAAAAATACTGCGCTAATCCATCAGTCGGGCGGTGGTACGGGATTTTCTTTTTCAAGATTAAGACCTAAAAACAGTATTGTACGTTCTACTATGGGGGTATCATCAGGACCTGTTTCGTTTATGGAAGTCTTTAACGCTGCTACAGAAGCCGTAAAACAAGGCGGAACAAGGCGGGGGGCTAACATGGGTATATTAAGAGTTGACCACCCCGACATTCTGGAATTTATCCACAGTAAAGAAAACAATGACAGACTAAATAATTTTAATATTTCGGTTGCCCTGACGGACAAATTTATGGAAGCATATTTAAACGGGGAAAATTACGAACTTATAAACCCGCAAAACAACACCGTTACAGGGAAATTACCGGCAAAAGAAGTCTTTGACCTTATTGTGGAATGCGCATGGAAAAACGGCGAACCCGGAATAGTCTTTATAGACAAAATGAATGCAGACAACCCGACTCCGCTTGTCGGAGAAATTGAATCAACAAACCCATGCGGAGAAGTACCGCTATTACCTTATGAAGCGTGCAATCTTGGTTCAATAAATCTCGGACTTATGGTATCAGACGGTAAAGTTAACTGGGAACTTCTTGAAAAAACCGTCAGAACAGCTATGAGATTTCTTGATAATGTTATTTTGGTTAACAATTATCCGCTACCGCAGATTAAACAAATGGTAAATTCAAACCGCAAAATCGGACTCGGAATTATGGGCTGGGCAGATATGCTTATGAAACTTGAAATTCCGTACGGTTCAGAGGATGGAACCAAACTCGCCGGACAGGTTATGGAGTTTATTGACTATATTTCCAAAACCGAATCCGTTGAACTTTCAAAAGAAAGAGGTCGTTTCACAAACTTTAAGGGAAGTATTTACGATAGTGAAAACTATTTATATAACAAGTTCAAAGGCAAATCTTCAGGAAAAATATCTGATGAGATGTGGCTCACCCTTGACGGGGAAATAAAAAAATACGGACTTCGCAACGCTACCACAACCTGCATCGCACCCACGGGTACAATTTCTATGATAGCAGGGGCATCAGGCGGTATTGAACCGCTGTTCGGACTGGTATTTTCAAGACTGATTTTGGACGGAACGGAAATGCTTGAAATTAATCCGATATTTAAAGACTATATGATAACACACGGCATATACAGCGAAACCGTTATGTCACAAATAGCAAAAGACGGAACAATAGCACACGTTGACGGAGTTTCCGAAGATGTTAAACATATTTTTGAAACGGCACACGACATATCACCGTACTGGCATGTTAAAATGCAGGCAGCATTCCAGTTACATACGGATAATGCTGTTTCAAAAACGGTAAATTTTGTTGAAAGTGCAACAAAAGAGGACATCCGAGATACATATATTCTGGCATATAAGAATAATTTAAAAGGAATAACGGTTTACCGTAACAATTCCAGACAATTCCAGCCGATGAATATAAACGATAAGAAAAAAGAAAGTGTTAAACCTGAGCCGTCCGTGAAAGAGGAGAGATGTGAGACGGAAGAATACAACCCGACGGGCGAGATAAAAAAGGTTACCTGTCCCGAGTGCGGAAACACTATTGAGATGGCAGAGGGTTGTTTTATCTGCTTAAACTGCGGATATTCCGGATGCTCATAGGGAAGTATGAAGCGGGTTTTGACCCGCTTTTTTGTTACCCGCAAAAAATTTGGTTTTTGGATTTAATATATAATGTATTTTATTTAACATGGAATATAAACCGGAATGCATACCGATACCATATCAAGCAGATACATAAACATTCAGCACAGATTTCACAAATATAAAAAAACCGATACAAATAAGCCTGCCGCAGAAAATACTCCAAAAAGCAACGGCAAAAAGGCAGCAAAAATCGGTTTAATTACATTGGGTGTCGGACTTTTATTCCTTTCAAAGGGAGTTCAGAAAAATTCAAAAAAATACCTTTTAAAACTCAAAGAATATTTTGAAGGAAAAGTTAATCAGTCGTTTTTAGACAAGCCATCTCAAAAAACATCATTTTATGAACATTTTATACACAGCCTTAATTCTTTCATCCGCAAATCAGAAAGCATAAATAATATTAACTCGGTAAAAGATATATTATTTATGAAACTTATGTATAAAACCTCTCCAACAAGGGCAATTCACAAAGGAATTTCAAAATTTTTTGAAACATTATCACGAAATACCGTAAAAAAATCATACAAAAAAGCTCAAAAACAATTCGGCAAACTGTTTGAAAAATTTGACAAGCTTGATGAATACATAATCAAAAACTTTGGTGATGAAGAAGTTATAATCGGAGAAAAAACTTTTACAAAAAAACAACTCGTTGAAGATGCACGCAATCACAGGTGGTATGTTCAACAGGTAGTTGATGTTACAATGCGGGAATCAACCCAGCAGGCAAGATATGAATACATGAAAAAAGCAACCTCCGAGTTATATACAAAATTTTGGGATGAATCTTTCAAAGATTTTTGGACAAAAAATAATAAATTTAAACGAAAAGAAATGTGGCAAACCTTTATCGCCGCAGAACAAATCAAGGCAAATAAAACAAAATTAGCAGAAAATATTGCAGTTGCGAGGGACATGCTCTCATATACCGACAAAGAAATGAAAGCCTATATTTTAACTTATATTGAAAACATCAGCAGTATGATTTCCGCAAAAGATAATATCGGACTTGATATAGTAGAAAAACTGAAATGGTACGTAAAAGATAAATCTCCTTTAAGTTTTAATATGGAACACTTCACAAATGAAATCAAAAGACTTTCTGCGCATAATCAAGAAGTTCTGGCTAAAAAAGAACCGGAACAGGTTGTAAAAGATATAGCGGCAAACATTAAACTTATAAATAATGTAATTAAGGAAGACAAACCCGCAGACCTTCAGAAAATGATTGAAATATACAAAAAAATTGCTCCGTTTGAACTTGCCAAATCAGGAACAATGGACTGTATGAAAAAAGCTGTCAAACTTTTTGATAAATCAGTAAGACTTGAATGCGGCGATTTGTTCGATAAAATGAGAGATTTGGAAATCGGCTCTGCCCCGACAGATATGCTGACACTGGTAATTTCATCTTCCGCAATATCTTATGCTCTTGTAAAAGCAAAAGACTCAACAGAAAAAAAATCGATAATGTTAACCTCTGGAATACCCATTGCAGGCGGCATCTTAACCTCTCTGATTTCCGCCACAAAACTTATATCAGGAACTAAATCAATAGCTCTCGGTGTAATTTCAGGAGTAATTTTGAACCGCATAGGTAAATTCACCAATAATCTTGAAAAAAGCCGCAGCAAGTCAAAAGTAATCAGCGCATAATTTAGCGGTTCGTCATAATTTCTGTCATACAATCTTTTGCAACATCAGTTACAAAATCCATATCCTCAGGCTGAATTATCAACGGCGGATTAAAATAAATAACATCACCGAGCGGTCGTAATAAAACACCTTTTTTAAGAGCTTTCTTGTAAATTTGATACCCAAGACGCTGGTTTGAGGGGTATGCCTGTTTTGTTTCTTTGTTTTTAACAATTTCTATTGCATTTACAAGCCCGATATGACGGACTTCGCCGACATAAGGCAGATGCTCAAATTTATCTTTTATGATTTTATTAAAATATTTAGCGTTCTCAACCGCTTTTAGAATAATATCCTCATCTTTCAGAATATTTAAAACCTCAATAGCAGCAGAACACGCAAGCGGATTTCCCGCATAAGTGTGAGAGTGCATGAACGCTTTACCCTTACCGTAATCATCATAAAACGCATCATAAATTTCCTGCGTTGTGACACAGATTGACATCGGCATATATCCGCCCGTTAAACCCTTTGACAAGCACATTATATCGGGAGAAACACCCGCATGGTCAAACGCAAACATTTTTCCTGTTCTGCCGTATCCAGTCGCTATTTCATCCGCAATAAGATGTACGTTATACTTATCACAAAGTTTTCTCAATTTTTCGAGATACAACGGCGGATATATTTTCATTCCGGCAGAGCCCTGCAAGAGAGGTTCTACAAGCATTGCACAGGTTTCGTCACCATATTTTGCAAAAGTTTCCTCAGCATTTTGAAAACACTCACAATCACAATTATCCCTGCATTTACAAAAAGGACAGCGAAAACAATCAGGACCCTGAACTCTTACAACATCCATCAAAATCGGTTTATAAATCTCCGAATACAAATCACAAGCCCCAACAGACAATGCTCCGATGGTTTCCCCGTGATAAGCATCCGTTAATGCCATAAAACGTTTCTTTTCAGGATGCCCTGTTTGCTGATGGTACTGAAAACTCATTTTCATTGCCATTTCAATTGAGGCAGAACCGTTATCCGCAAAATTAAATTTACATAAGCCTTTTGGTAATACTTCCATTAATTTTTGGCACAGAGTAATTGCTGTTTTGTGTGTAAAATTAGCAAAAATAACATGTTCTAACCTGTCAAGTTGATTTTTCATCGCAGCATTTATTCTCGGATTACAATGCCCCAAAAGGTTACACCACCACGAACTTACCACATCTTTGTAGCAATTTCCGTCAATATCATACAGGTTTATACCGCTTGCACGGTCAATTACTATCGGGGGCAATGTTTCATAGTCCTTCATCTGAGAACAAGGATGCCATATATATTTTAAATCTTCTTCCTGCCAGTTCATTTTATATTCCTCTATGTTAAAAGTTTTATGTCTTTATCACCTTTTTTAACCTTTGCCAAGGTTTTTATACCAGTTAATTTCTCAAGCTGCTTAATATTATCATCGTGCATAAAATTGTCGCGTTCGCAGTTATTGTATATAATTCCGATAATTTTTATACCGTGCTCTTTTGCATATTCATAAGTTAACAATACGGAATTTATTGTTCCGAGTCCCGCATCAGCAACAAGCACCACATCGGTATCGAGCGCCTTTATGACATCCGTCAAGAGCAAAATTTCCCCTTTTAAATTAAACGGGCAAGTTATTCCACCCGCACCCTCAACCAGCAAATTGTCATATTTTCCGAGCAATTTGTTATAGTGACTTCTGATTTTATCAAGTTCGATTCTTACGCCCTTACGTTCCGCCGCCAAATGAGGGGAAACGGCTTCTTCAAAACAGTATGTAACACAATCAGAAGGGTCAATATCAAGTCCCGAGTATTTTACAACAAAATCTGCATCCCCCGGCAATAAAGAGCCGTCATTCAGCCTTACTGCACCGCTAAGTGCGGGCTTATAATATCCGTAATTTCTGCCGGTTTCTCGCAGCATTTTTAGAAGTAAAGCCGAAATATATGTTTTTCCGACATCAGTACCCGTTGCCGTAATAAAAATATTTTTACTGCTCATTGTTACATCTCCATAAAATCATTATAAACCAAACAAAAACGACCCGATAAAATCGGATCGTTTTTTATAATTAATGTTAAATTATAACGCTGTTGCCGAACCATCAAGCAAGTAGTCATAGTGCCTGATATCATCGTAGTTGTTTTCAGGCGGTGCAACAGGCGGTAATTCCTTCGGAGGTTCCGGTGCAGGAGCCTGAATAACTGGTTCCGGTTTATTACGTTTAGCCAACAGACCATCCAAATCAGGTTCAAGAGTCAATTCAAAGTGGAATCTTCCCATGTGTCTGTGATCTTCATAAGCGTTATTAACTAACGGATAACCCCAGTATAAACGAGCACTCAAATCACCCGGTAACTGAACTCTGAGTCCCATACCAACAGATGCCAAGAAGTAACTTCCTCCGTAAACATCTTCTCCGACATAAGGGAATACACCTGATGTATCTGCAAATATAGCACCTTTCAAATAGTGACCGATAAATTTGTGAGAACGACCGTCTTTTCCTGTTATCATTCTCGGTCCTAACGGGAACATCAATTCACCACTGAAGAAATATCCGCTCTTACCAAGCATAACACCTTCGGAATATCCTCTGACAGTAGCCAAACCACCTACCTGGAACTGATCAAGGTACGGTATATGTTTACTGTTCGGAATAACCTGATAACTGCCTCGTAATTGACCGATGAAACCATGTGAAAAGTCATGCAGTCTTAAGAAACCGCCTGATAATTTAAAGTAACTTGATTCACTGTCAAAAATCGGAACAGCCAATGATGCCATCTGATTCAAATACCAAATACCATATCTGGTATCTTTTCTCATATTCAAGCCCAAGTCAATACTTGTAACCTGATCAACATCTTTAATCGGGTCATCTACATCATAACCGTATGCCTCAGAAAGCAGATTACCCAAATTAGACCAAGTTCTTGAACGTTTGTAATTCAATGCTGCCAATGACTTCAACTCAAAGCCCTGTTTTCTGACAAGCGGTTGATCGTAGTACAAACTGTAAATATATGAATTACTTTTCAAGCCCATCCAGCTGTAATCACCATTTCTGACTTTAGCAAATGTTGATGAGAATGAAAAACCGATTCTACCGTCTTTTTTGTTAATCGGGAAACTGTAATCAAAGAACGGACTTGTTGCGCCTTTTGAGAAGTAAGCACCCATTGTCATCTGATCACGGTGATGGAACAAACTGTCAGCAACAATTGCAGGACCGCCTCTTAACTGACCTGTACTTCTACGACCAGCGTTATCCATCATACCGATTAAGTGGAAAGGAAAAGTTTCAGCGGCAGTCAGTTCAATATCCGTTGTTCCGGGTTGAGAACCTGCCTTTAAGTTAGCTGAAAGATTAACTCCATCGTGGTATCTGTTGAAATCCAATACATCTTTTTCAAGATTTACAATATCAAACAACTGACCTGATTTTTCAGGTATTCTTTTCAAAATATAATTATCTGTTGTATATCTGTTGTTTGTAACGGTAACGTTACCGATACGGCTTTCAATAAGTTCAATTTTAATATTTCCGTTTGAAACAGTCTGTTCGGGCAGATATGCTCTTGCCGTTACATAACCTTTTTCGGCGTACAATGTATTCAAACCGTTGATAGCGGCCTGAATATCGGACATAAATACGTTTTTACCGACATACGGTCCGATTACACGGTTAATTTCTTCTCTGGTCAATATTTCAGACGGAGAAACTTCGATTGAGTTAATATAAACACCCTTTGTTCCAACTTCATCAATCGTAGCCTTCATAGCATCCGGAAGTGCCGTACTGGGGTCTGCATAATTTGTAACGGCAGTACCGCCCGTGCCGTATCTTTTTTGGTCATATTGGTAATAATCACCTTCTGCACGACGACGGTTAACATCATATCTCATAACATCGTTATCGTGAGTAGCCGCACCACCGACTTCATTCTTTACTCTCACAGCTTCTTGATAAGCAGGTATCGTACCGTGAGTATACCCAGGTCCAAAGTAACTTCCGCCTGCCGTATTGTTAATCATTGCTTCACCAACGGCAAAAGCAGGAGAGGTTAAACCAAATGATAATGCACACAATGCACAAGCCCCTAATGCGGTTTTGAATAATCGATTATTCATTTTAATCTTCTTCATTTCGTATTCACCTTCTATATAATTAATTGTATATCTAGTTGCATATCAAATAATATATCTTTGCAAATATATTATGTTTCAAATGATAAAAAATTGAAACCTATTTTAAATTTTTGTTACATTTAACAAAAATCTTTGTAGCATCTCCTCTATTTCTACCATGCCATTATACAAAATTACGAAAATCATGTAAAGATGTTAAGAAAAAAAATAAATCAA
>CAMHMW010000016.1 GCA_946186335.1 uncultured Candidatus Melainabacteria bacterium | reverse complement strand
AAATCAGTCGGTCAACAGAATATATTAAATTGGATGATGAACACCTTATTGTTATAGGGAATATAAAAAATCAAAAAGTTTTTATCTTTAATCCGTTTACGAAAGATGTAAAACCACTGGCTCAATTTTCTTTTGCAAGAGCAATAAATCCTGATATGCCGATAAGACCTGTCATAACGACTGATGGGAAACTTATAATATTTGGCGGATTTAAAAATGAATATGAGAACAATTTTAATATGTTTGATACAACACTCAAAATATCTGATAATGCGGAGATTATAGATATAAAAAGTGGCAAAGTAAAGCTAATTAAAATGTTATATAAACACGCCGGCAATCGTAGTGTAATTCTTGATGACGGCAGAATATTTATATTTGGCGGAATCAATAATGAATTATATGTTCCCAAAGGTAAATAAAATTTATAATAAATTATCCCCTCATTGCTATATCAACCATGTTTAATAGGTTAGTTTCATTTTTGATATACGGAAAAGCCTTTTTAAATAGCTCAAGTAATGCCGCACGCTGAACATGATAACGAAATTCAAAGACATTCCTTGATTTTGCCATTTGAGTTGCTGTCATAAACATATTCAACATTTGTAGTGCTTCTTTATCCATTTATTTCCTTTGAATTTTTCAATATATAATTAAATTTATTTTGTAATTCTACATTTATTATATCATATTTTTCTTTATTTTTGTATGAAACTAAAAATTGCGACTACCATAAGGTAGTCGCAATTTTTGTTTTATAAAACATTATTAAAAGAATGATTTTGTACCTTTACCGCCGGGATTCCACTGAGTATTGGTTTGTCTGCCCTGTTTTGTAACAATTCTGACTCTCGGTACACGTTTTTTCGGAACCGGCTGTCCTTTTGCAGCTGCATTTTGCGGAATCATATTCGGATCATAAGTTGCAGCAATACCGTTTTGCCCCGGAATTGCTACGCTGACTCCGTTTGCATCCGTAACACCATTTACGTTTGAATGAACCGCACCCGGTATTGAATTTAATACTTCAGGACTAATCGGATCAAGCAATAACGGTTCTGTTGCTAATACAGTACCTGCCGTAAAAGCGATAACTGTCAATAATGCTAAAAATCTTTTCATTTTTTTACTCCTATTATGATATTTGTATTTATTTAACGATATTGTTTAATTTTTGTTCATTACTATACTTATATAACGATATTTAATAAAAATCAAACAAAATAATTTTTGCTACATGAATATAAAAACAAATCAGAATAAAAAAATGCCCGAATAATCACATTCACCTGACAAAACACCGAAAAACACAACCTTTTGGGGGTTTTAAAAAGTAACGTATCTTAACAATTTATACTTTTATTTAATAAGTTTTACAACTTTGTCGGTTATATCATCCCCGCCTGTTATAACCATTCCGACAGGTAAGACCAGATTGTAATTTTCTTTATGCGCCTCCGTTGATACAACATTTCGGATATTTGTATTTATTACTTCAAGTTTCTCGGAATATTTTTTATCCATCGCCATTTTTTTACTTTCAATTTGTTGTCTGTAAGAGGCTTCTTTTTCCAAAATTTTATCCTTGTCGGTTTCGTTTAATAATTCATTCTGCGCTTTTGAAATAAGAGTATTTAATTCTTCCGTTTCCTTTTCCTGAGAGCGTTTTAACTCCCGTACCGCATTGGAATTTTCCAGCAGTTTTGAAACATCAACTACCGCAACCTTGTATTTCGGAAAAGAAATCGCACTGTCATTGAGGTTGTACCCCACACAAAAAACCAAAACACACGCAATAATAAACCATATATTATTCTTCATAAATCGCCCCTTTCTGATATTTTTATCCTAAATCAGACGGGATATTTAATAAATTAACCAATCGGGGATAATCTAAAATCTGCGGACATAATAATTTTCATCATTCTTCAAATCTTCTTTTACCGCAAGGAGTTCCCCGTCATCAAAATCACGGGAAAGAATTTTGGCGGCTTTTTCACGAATTGTATATTCCCGGATATTTTTAGAACGCATTATAATCTCTTTTAAATCAGGAAAATTTATCCTGTCATAAAACTCATAAATCGTTTCAAGACACCAGTACAATTTGAAAACTTCTTTATTAACCTTGTACTTTCCGTCCTGAAAATTAAATTTTTCAACAATATCAAGCAAAGATTTCGTCATTCGAACAAGACCAGATGAAAATTTTTCGCAGAAATTTTCGTCATTTTTTAAATTTGTTATTGCAGAAATGACGTTACGGCAAATATTTCCGTTAATATCAATAACAGAATCCAAAAAGACCTGACAATTTTTGGCACCGTCAAAATACAACAGCAATTCGGGTTTTGCCATAAACTCATTTAATCTCATTGAAACCGCTTCTCTGATTTTACCGTCCTGTCCCGTCAGATTAGAAAGCAGAACTTTTGCATCTTCTTTTGAATTTATACCGTCAAGCATAAGAGCGGAAATCTGTCTTTGAACAATATTTCCCGTGCGTAAAAATTCAATGAGTTCATCATGAGAATATTCACTCTCATACATTTTCAACGCCTGAGTAAAATTTTCATCCAAATTTTCATAATAATCAGTATTCAAATTTTTACCTCTTTTTGTCTGTACATAAAATATACCACAAAGCCCGATGAGTTTTTAGTCATAAATCGTTTAAACGTATGATATAAACAGCGGATTAAACGTTATAATAGAATTAGGAGAAACACCATGGGCAATATTATTTCATTGTTACAGGAAATTTTTATGTTAAAAGAGGATACAGTTTCAAAAGTCGGACTGTCAGGATTTAAAGATGTTTCAACCCCTGTTGAAAGACCCGAAAGAAAGCCGAAAGAACCGCAGGCACTAAAAATTTCAGAACTTATCAGAAAAAACTCATACTAAAATACAGTTATGTTAAAAAAGGTTTTGTAAATATAACAGGAAACAACGAACAGGAAGAATAAAATTATGACGGCGGAGTATTTGCTCCACCGCCGCTTTTTTGTATTAAAATATGATTATGACAGATGAAATTTTCGGCAACATTCATTCTATCGAAACCTGCGGAACAGTTGACGGTCCGGGGGTTCGGTTTGTCGTGTTTATGCAGGGGTGTCCCATGCGCTGCAAATACTGCCACAACCCCGATACATGGGAGATAAATACAAACAAACAAATGTCTGTTGAAGAGATACTTAACAGGTACGAAAGTGTTAAAGAATTTTGCAAGGGAGGAATTACCGTAACGGGCGGAGAACCGTTAATGCAAATTGAATTTGTTACGGAATTATTTAAGGCTGCAAAAGAAAAAAATATTCATACCGCAATTGATACCTCTGGGGTGTTATTTATCCCAGAAAATTCCGAAAGAATTAAAGAACTGATAAAATACACCGATTTGGTTTTGCTTGATATAAAACATATAAACGATGATGAACATAAAAAACTAACGGGGCATTCAAACAAAAACATCTTGGCTTTTGCACAGTTTCTTTCGGAAAATAAAATTCCCGTCTGGATACGACACGTTGTCGTTCCTCAAATAACCTTTAATGAAGAATACCTTGCCGAACTGGGAAAATTTTTAAAAACATTAAACAATGTTCAGGCTCTTGATGTTTTACCCTATCACGATATGGCAAGGGGTAAATATAAAGAATTGGGAATTGAATATCCGCTTGAAGAAACTCCGCCTCTGACAAAAGAGGAAGCAATTCAGGCAAGAGATGTTATTTTGAACGAAATGAAAGTATAATTAAATGTTGGGCTGAAATAATGCAGGTTGGGCATTCTTACCCAACAAATTTAATAATTTAATCGATAAACCAGTCAATCAGCGGCTTTACTTCCCCAAATTCAAAACCGAAACCCTTGCCAAAATCCGCATCTGTTAAAAAATCATACGCAATATTATAGGCATTCGGTTCTTCTTTCACTCCGAGAGTTTTAAACATTTCTTTTGAGATAATATTTTTTTCAGGGTCATAGACATTTGAATAATTCAGTCCTAGTTCAACACAGAACGGGATATCCTGTCCTCCTTTGGGGTATATCTGCATAAGACCGAACGTGCGGCAGATTATTCCACGCTGATTATAGACAGAACACATATCATTTACCAAAAACGGGCATACATAGGTGAACTTTTCCCCTTTAAAATTCTTTTTGTCATTTATTGTCTTTTCAATATTTTGTCTGATTTGTTCTTTAATATTATAAGGCAGACGGTTAAACCCCGTTTTTAAATACTCTAGTTCTATTCTTGAATAGGGATAAATTGCATTCCGGCAGCATTTTGAACAACCGGGTCTGCAAAAAATATACGGCTTTTGTTCATTGAAAAACCTGTTTAATTTTTCATCAAGCACCATAAGATAAGCAATATAATTTTCTAACATAAACCCCGCTTCCTTTGCAGAATATTACACCAATGAGGGAAAAATGTAAATATAAAACTTTTTTTGATTATATTTTTATGGTAATCTTGTCGGGTAATGATTTCATTTATAACAAACCCGATAATAATATCCGTAGTTTTACTTTGCGTATTGTGTTTATGCAGGGTAAATGTCTTGCTTGCACTTATTATATCATCGGTTGCGGGTGGTCTTGCCGGTCACATAGGTATAAATGAAATTATGGATATTTTTATTCACGGAATGGGGGCAAATTCAGAAACCGCACTGAGTTATATTTTACTTGGTGCGTTTGCCGCATCAATGACTCACACAGGACTTGCACCTGTATTGTCAATGAAAATTGCCTCAGCAATAAAATCAAAAAAATATCTTTTGATATTTATATTAACGGCCATTGCTATGCTTTCCCAAAACCTTATTCCGGTTCATATTGCCTTTATTCCGATTTTAATACCGCCGCTTCTGGTTATTATGAACGAACTGAAAATTGACAGACGTGCGGTTGCCTGCGGTTTGGCTTTCGGTTTAAAGGCACCGTATATTGTAATTCCTGCGGGGTTCGGGTTAATATTTCAGGGCTTGATTGCCGAAAATATGCTCCAAAACGGAGTGGAGGTTGTTAAAAACGAAATTTGGAAATATACGTGGATACTTGGCTTAGGAATGTTTATTGCATTTTTGGCTGCAATATTTATTTCTTATGCAAAACCGAGAGATTATGAAAATACTCAGGCGGTAATTACAGAAAAAGAAGATATGCACCTTAATAAAAATCATTATATTACACTTTTGGCGGCGGTTTTAACCCTTGTTGTCCAACTGTGGACAAATTCTCTCCCGTTAGGGGCTTTGGTCGGTTTATCCGTAATTTTCGGATTTCGGGCAATTGACCATGACAAAATGGACAAACTTATTAACGAGGGTGTCGGACTGATGGGGTATGTTGCATTTGTTATGCTTGTTGCCGCAGGATTTGCGGCGGTTATGAAGGCAACGGGCGGAATTGAAAGTATGGTGAATATGGTTACTCCGTATATGATGTCAAGCAAGATTATTGCCGCAATTCTTATGCTTGTTGTCGGACTGTTTATTACAATGGGAATAGGAACTTCTTTCGGTACAATACCTATCCTTGCGGTTTTATATATTCCGATTTGCCTGAAACTCGGTTTCAGTATTCCATCGATGATAATTATACTTGCCGCTGCGGCTGCATTGGGGGATGCCGGTTCGCCTGCTTCCGATACAACACTTGGGCCGACTGCGGGATTAAATGCTGACGGTCAGCATAACCACATTCACGATACCTGTATTCCGACATTTTTGCATTACAATCTGGCACTTATAATTTTTGCGGTTATTTCGGTTGTAATTTTTGGTTAAAAACCCACTATTTAATTGATGTGGAATTTTTGATAAAAGATTATTATAAAACTGTATATACGGAGAAATACGGTTGAAATTAAAAAAACTTTTATCTGGTTTATTTACGATTTTTATTTTGACAATACTTGGTATTGCCGCATATTTTAATCAGCCGTTTGTAAATCATCAGATAGACAAAGTCAGGGGTATGTATTATGTTTATCTTGGGGATAAAGCATACAAGGTCTACAATACAAAAGATGCAATACTGTATTACAACAAGGGGTTAAATCTGTACCCGAAACATTACAGCGCATGGCATAATCTGGGTAATATTTATGTGGCATACGAAGATTATTATTCGGCTATGAACGCTTATGAAAAAGCGTTTAAATTAAATCCTAAACTTGTAATCTCGAGAATAAATTACGGAATTGTTGCCTCCGAACTTCTGGGAGATTTTGATGCCGCTCTTGAACAGTATGACAAAGCCATAAAAACAAAACGCCATCTTGTTTCAATACCTTATGTTTACGATAATACCATAAGTTGTATGCAGAATAAGGCTATTGCATATTATAACAAAGCGGTTACATACCGTCTGAAAGCCATATATACAACAGATGACTGGGAAACCCAGAGGAAATATGTTGTTCAGGCAATAAAAAATTACGAAAAATCTATTGAAATTTGGCCGTACAGTTATGATGCACAGTATAACTTAGGTACGGTATATCATATAACAGGCGATTATGAACGGGCAGGAAGATGCTATTGCAGGGCAATAGAACTTGAACCGATGAAATATGAGGCACATTATAACCTTGCAATACTGCTTAGAAGACTCGGACATTATCAGGAAGCCTATGAAGAAATTGAAAAAGCAATAACTCTTATAACCGCCTTGGATGAAAATACAGGACTTTTGGAATATATATCAGGAGTTATGAGTGATATTTCAAGGAATGTATATCATAACGAGGATTACAAGCGTGCTGTTGAGTACCGCTCAAAACTTGAAAGCCCGAAAGACGAAAAAGAATTAAAAAAAGAACAGAAAAAACTTGCTAAACGCAGAAAAGAAAGAGAAAAGAAAATTAAAGAAAGACAACAGAAAAAAATCAAAGAAAGAGAAATGGGCGAAACTATCACATCTGACGGTACTATTTTCGTGAACGGAAAAGTCGTTCCCTCAGGTGAATTTGATGATTATATTAATGAAGATTTCGGAACCTGTAAGGCTTATAAATATTTTGACCCCGACAGAGAAGATGATTTTTAATCTATTGTAATTTTTAATAAATAGTTATATTATTTGGTTATGGATAACAGAATGCTGAAAAAACGTACAATGGCGGTAATTATTATCACCATAATTACGATGATAGCCGAAATTTATTTCGGAATAGTGTCGCATTCAATGGCGCTGACGGCAGACGGGTTTCACATGGGAACCCACGCACTTGCCCTTCTGATTACTTTTATCTGTTGTATAATGGCTCTGAAATTTGAGGAAAAAACGGAAAAATTCAATGCCCTTGGAGGTTATACAAGTGCAATTCTGCTTGGGTTTACATCTTTGGGAATAATTTACGAATCCTGTGAAAGATTTATTCATCCGTTAAATATTTCTTTCAGCGATGCAATTTTGGTTGCAGTTATCGGACTTGTTGTGAATTTAGTCTGCGTTGTTATAATGGGCGGGAATCACGTACATTTTGAGTGCGCTCCCTGTCATCACCACCATGGTGAAGAACACCACAACGAAGAATGTGAATGTCATCACGACGAAGAACATCATCACGAAAATTGCTGCTGTCACCACGAGCATAAAAAAGAGAAAGAAAATCTGAATTTTAAGGCTGCCTACCTGCACATACTGGCGGATGCTTTTACATCAATACTTGCAATTGCGGCATTGTTGCTGGGAAAATACTACGGACTGGTATTCTTAGACCCCGTAATCGGTTGTCTTGGCGGTATTATTATTGCAAAATGGGCTTATGATCTGTTAAAATCATCATCATTAATTCTTTTGGATTTTGAGGGGTAAATGTAATTGAAGATAATAATGTAAGTTGGTTTTTATGCAGACAAATAGAGACTGGTTTAATGCTGACAATATTTTACACAATCTCTGTCATGGTCATTTACCACTCCGATTGCCTGCAAATATGAATAAATAATTACTGTTCCGACATATTTCATTCCCCGCTTTTTTAAATCTTTTGAAATCTTGTCGGACAAGGGGGTTGAAACAGGCAGGGTTTCAGTTGTCCTTTTTATTATTTTGCCGCTTGTAAAACTCCATATATAATTTGAAAAACTGCCGTATTCTTTTTGGATTTCTTTAAATATTTTAGCATTAGAAATTGCGGATATGATTTTGTTTTTACATCTTATTATGTCTGCATTTTTCATAAGTTCCGAGATTTTTTTATCATCATATTTGCTGACTTTTTCAATATCAAAATTATCAAATGCTTTTCTGAATGCTTCTCTTTTGCGAAGGACGGTAAGCCATGAAAGCCCCGCCTGAAAGGATTCTAAAATAAGTAATTCAAACAGTTCCCTATCATCATATTTCGGAACACCCCATTCTTCATCGTGGTATTTTACGTATATTTCGCTTTTTTCATCGACCCAGAAGCATCTTTTCATAAATCAATTTTTACCTTAATTTTTTGTATTGTCAATAATTATAAATAAATCTTGTTACATGCTTTCTAAAAAGGTTATTATGTAGTATAATTCAGACAGGAAAGAGCAGGGGTAAAAATGAAAAAAAATAATAAAATAGGATTGTTGGTTACGGTTATGGTACTGAGCGCATGCGCTTTCGGAATGAACAGTGCATATTCTCAGCCGGCAACAGAGGGTGTAATATTAACAGCCAAAGACAGTAATGAAGAAGTGACAACCATAAAGGCTAACAAAGACACCTTAGAAAGCGCAAAAGCCGATATGGCAAAGAAGAACTACCAGTCCGCAATAACCTATTTAAACGCATATATAGCAGGGAAACCCAAAAGATATGAGGGATATAAATTAAGAGGGGAATGCTATTATGCCCTCAGACAGTATGAACTTGCACAACAGGATTTTCAGACCGCAGTTGATATAAAAACATCCGATGACAAATTTGTTACGGGTGCAAAAGTTGTAGGTGCGGTTGTTTTGGGTGCTGATAAAAACGACCAGTACCAAAACACCGAACTCGGTAATCTGTATGGTGAATTGATGTACGCCCAAAAAGCCCTAAATAACCCCGAATATGAAGAAACTTACCAAAAAGCATTTCAGTACAATTCACACATATATCTTCCAAAACCGAAAGCAAACGAAATTTTAAAAATAAATTGTCCTCAAAAATACGGCAAAATTTGGAATCCGCAGGGGGCTGATGCAGATTTTATGGCGGTAATTAACGATATAGAAGCCGAAAATTATCATGAGGCAGCGTATAAATTGCCGAAACTGGCATCAGAATATCCGACATATTATCTGACACACTATTTAACAGGTGTTGTCATGGCGGGACTGGAAAGAGATGAGGATGCCATTTCTTCTTTTGAAAAAGCATTAAAATATAATCCTTACGATTTTGAATCCCTTGCAAGTCTTGGACAGATATATTACAGCAAGGCTGAGAATAATTTTTCAAAAGCAGATGCAAACAAATCAATAAGTTATTTTGAAAAAGCAAAAGTTTTAAACCCTAATTTATCAACTTATGACTATTATATCGGTCTTGATAATTTAATTTTGCGCAATAACGATGCCGCAATTTCCGCTTTTGACAAAGCAATTTCAAAAAGGGCAAACGATTATAACAGTATGTATTACAAAGCCATAGCGCAGGAAATGAAAGGTGATTATCCTTCAGTTATTGACGGTGCGACAAAACTTATGAACAGACACGTATCGAATTATAACTCGGTACTGTATTTAAGAGCGCTGGCTTATTTTAAATCGGGAAATTCCGACAAGGCTTTGGAGGATGCGGAATCAATTTTCAGTAATCTCAGCGACATTTATAATGCCGATATAAAAAAGACTTCCGCAAAAGAAAAAACTTTGGAAAATTATGTGCATTATTTAAAGGCACAAATTATTGAACAAAAAGGTTCGCTTGCTGGTCCCGAATATTCAAGAGCATTTGAAAACCCCGTAATAAAAGCATTGGCAAACGGTAGTGATTATTCATTCACAATGAGTCCGAATGATTTTGAAAATCAGTATGATTATATGAGAACAACTTTCTCAAATCTCGGAAATATCGCATTTAACGGAAATGAATATATAATTTCAAATCAGTCAGTTGTTCCGGTATTTGCAAATATTTCAGACGGAATTACTCCTGTTTCAAAACAGAGCGATGCTCCTGTTGATTTAAGACCATCACTTGCACAGATGCTGGCGCAACCCACGTTTTTATCGTCAAAACCTGTTGTTCAGCCTGTTGTGAAACAGGAAACCGCAGTGGCAAAAACAGATAATGTTATACAAGCACAAAATACCAACGAAGAAATAAAAATCGGCACAAAACCGCCGATTTCCGCACCCGTAACACAGTCAAAAGGGGAATCCATGATATTCACCGCTGACGGAACAAACAAAGTTTCAGTAAATTCTGAAACCCCAAAACCCGTAGAAAAACCCGAGATTGCTCAGGCTGAACCCACACAGGAGGGAACTGTTTTGACAGCACCCGAACAAAAATCAACCGAAGATTTTAATATCACATACAATAACGGAACGAAAGTTATAACAACAAATACTGCGGAAAACAAGGAAACCGTACCGGAACAAAAACCTGTTCAAACAACAATTGCTACAACATCAGAGCCGTCAGAAACTTTGGTTAAGGCAACGTCTGAAACAGGTTCGGTAGCAGCAGGACTTGCGGTTGCGGATACGGTTGATGAAAATAACGAAGCCCCGAAAATTTCTTTGCGTCAGTCATCTTCTCCTGAGGAATTATTGCTTCAAAAGGATGAAACCGATTCAATGGCGCAGATGTTGGCAGTTCAATCAATATTTAACCCCGAATCATTTGAACCTTATGATGAGGAAGCAGTAAAAGTCGCTGGTAATGTGAAATCAGATGTTGAAAAAGTATCTGCACCTCAGCAGACAGATAAAAATGCTGCAGAATCTGTTAATCAGCCGACTGTTGTTTCAGCACCGATACAAAAAGAAGCACAACAGTTTAGTATTTCTTATCCCGAAACCGAGCCGGTAAAGGATATTGTCGTTCAGCAAAAAGAAATAACTCCGCCAGAGATTGTTGTACAGACACCGGAACCTGCACAAATACCGGCTGAGCCTGTTATAACAACAGCGGAAGATGTAAAAGAAACACCTGATTTTAAAATTTCATACAACAATGATAATCAGACAGAAACTCCTAAACAGGATGTATTAGAGCATCTTAACGATGAAACAAAAGATTTGGAACTCCAAAAAGAATCGGCAAACGAAAGTCTTGCAAAAACAATAGCAAGAGCAGAAGCAGAAACCGAGCCAAATACGGTTGTTTCTGTTGAAAATGTACCTCAGACGACAGCCGTTGTTCTGCCTGACTTAGAGGAAACTGTTGACAAAGCCGCAAAATCAGATTCGGCGAAGATTGTTGAAAAATATGCAAATGTTGATTTGAGTGAATATAATATTCAGAAAAGTACTCCTGAAATAAATGAAGGGGATGAAGTCATTGTCTTTAATCCAAATTCTACGATATTCGGCAAAAAAGAGCAAAAAGCGGTATCTCAGAATATGAATCTCGCCCAGCAGCAAATTACGGATGATTTTTCTCAGTTGCATAAAGAAGTTCAAACAACAGCCGTAAATGAACCACAAGAAAAAATTGCGGAAGTAAAAGATGCTGTTGCTGAAAATAATGAAGTAACAGTTGCAGAAAAAGCAACGGAAACAAGTGAAAAAGTTGTTAATAATGTTGTTGAACAGTATGAAGGACCGGAGTTGATATTCCCTGATACGGTTGAAATTGAAAAGGAAACCAAAACCGCACAGGCAGAAATTCCGACAGTTGTGCCGAAAGTTAAACCTAAGAAAGCCGATGAACAAACAGTTCAGGCTGATATAAAAGCAGCACAGACAACAGCACCTCAGGATGAGGAATGGCTGAAAGATTTTCTGGACAAAGCGGAAGAAACTCCGGAAAAACAAAAAGCAAAAGCCAAAAAAGCGGAAACGCTAAACGAATTTTTATCGGAAGAAACTGATGAACAGACTATAAAAGAAGTAAAATCAAAGAAACCGAAAAAAGAAAAGAAAGAAAATCGCAAAAAAGAAGTTCAAAATGTTGAAGATGCAGCAATAACCGTAATTACGGATGAAGAAAAACGCAAAGTAAAAGAGCAGGAAAAAGCAATAAAACTTGCACAGAAACAGGAGCAGGCAGAACTTCGCAAAATCCAGCAGAAGGAAAAGGCTGAATTGCGTAAGGCACAAAAATTGGCAGAAGCCGAAGAAAAGGCTGCACAAAAACAAATAAGAGATGCCGAAAAATCAGTGGCAAGAGAGTTAAAGGCTGCCGCAAAGGCAGAGGCAAAAGAACTTAAGCAGGCACAAAAACTTGCAGCAAAAAAAACACGTCAGGCGGAAAAAGAGGCAAAAAGAGCGGCATACACAACCAAAAAAGAAGTTATCGGGGATGAAAAAACCAACATAGTTAAATGGTTTAAAAATCACAAAAAAGCAGAGAAAACCCCGACAGAAAAAGTTAAAAAAGTAAAAACCGAAACCGAACAAAAGGTTGTAAAAGAAAAGAAAGAATTTAATTTGTTCCCCAAAAAGGAACAAAAAACCGTTACGGAAAAACCCGTCAAGGAGAAAAAAGAATTTCAGTGGTGGTGGAAAAAAGAAAAAACCGATGTTCAAAAAGAAGTGAAAGTAAAAGAACAAAAGGTCAAAAAAGTTAAAACCACGCAGGAAGAAACCACCGAAAAGAAAAAGTTTAACTGGGATAATTTGTTCCTAAATAAAAAGGAAAAATCTCAGGATACAGAACAACCGAAACGTAAATGGGTTGTAAAACAAAGTAAACAGGATTAAAAAGAAAAGTGAGCGATAAGAGTTTTTTCAGTTTGTTATATAAAAACTGGTGCAGAATAGACGATAAAATACGGTTTGTGATTATCGGATGTATAAATGCGGCAATAGCATTTGGTATATATTCCTTATCTGTTTTGATTTTGGGGAGTGAGTTTTACCAGCTTTGTGTTGTACTCCAATGGACATTATCTTCCGTGACCTCGTATTTAAACCAGAAATTTTTTGTATTTTGCACAAAGGGGAATTACATAAAAGAGTATTTAAAATGTTGTTCAACGTGGTTTGTAAGTTATTTGCTGAACGTTGTAATTCTGGAACTATTGGTAAGATTTGCGATAAAGAACGTATATATTTCGCAATTTATCTCAATAAGTTTGGTTTCGATATGTACTTATGTACTGTTTAAATATTTTGCATTCAAAAAGCCGGAATAAGTTTTTTGCTTGACAAACGAGTTTGAATTGATAGAATGTAGGTATATCTGAAACAATCGTACGGAGGAATGCCGGAGTGGTTGATCGGAGCGGTCTTGAAAACCGTCGTACGTGCGAGCGTACCTAGGGTTCGAATCCCTATTCCTCCTCCATTTAAAAAGCCGACAACATGTCGGCTTTTTTAGTTCTCTGTCGGTTTAGTAAAACCGACCTACATACTTGCTCATGTTTGCGAAAAACATGCGGAAAGATTTGCGGAATATTTGCAAAAAATTTTGTGGAATTTGTAAAACAATTTGATTTTTATATATAATATCAATATGGAAATAAAAGATTTAATAAAATGTGAAGATGATAATATAATTCCTATTCAATCAAAAATGATTGCTAATTTATTATTATCGGGAACGCCTTATCAAATATATCAATATAAAGAGGTGTCAAACAATATAGAAAAGAAGTACAACTGTTATATTCGTTATCATATGCGTTTTGATCCAAATATCAAAATCAAGAAAAATGTTGCAACATTAGATGTCGGAACTTATGCGGGTGAAATTTCGTGGCTTTGTGATAAACTTGGTCTTCCATTGATTTCAGTGAAAATAAACTCCCTCCTAAATTTGATATGTTAAATGTTAATAAAGAGATCGTTAGGCAAATTAAACAAGAGGTAAAAGAATCACTTGAAACGGGTGCATATAATAAATTAATTGATTATCTAAATGGAAAATTAGATAGTGATAATATCTCCAAACAAGATAACAAAATTGATAATAGTGCAACAAAAAAAGTTAATATAGAATCCGAATTGAATAATAGTAACGAAGTACAAGAAAATATTAAAACTAACTTTAATGAAAAGGAATTTTATGAAGGTCAGATAATTGAAAGAACTATTTTACAGAGAGAACGCAATCAAGAAATAGTAAAACTTGCAAAACAAAGAGATAACTACACTTGTCAAGCATGTGGATTTTCATATTATGAAAAAATAGTTCAAGCACATCATTTAGTTCCCCTATCAAATCAAAATGAAGAATATGAAATTAAAATTGAAGATTTAATTACACTTTGTCCAACCTGTCATTCTCTAGCCCATATTTTACTAAACGATAATGAAATTTATACTAATAATATTTCATTGATTACAGAACTTAAAAAGATAAGAAAAATTAAATAATTTTTATAAAGCTATCACTTATGTAATATATAAAATTGTAGGTTGGGCATACCTGCCCAACAATAACTTTTGAGTGCAAAAATTGTGCAATGAAAGTACAAGAAAAGTCACTTTCCGGATTTCACACAACCCACTTACTTCACAATACACTACCAGTTGTTCTATTATAATATGCATAGATATTTATTCAAAATTCAACCGCCATACCTTCGGTATGGCGGTTCTTATATCTATATAAAAAGTGTAACGAAGTAAAATCCGTTGAACTCCTCACAAACCGTACAAATTTATGTACGTGTCGACCCTCATAAAGCCGTGCTACGCGAGTCTATCGTTTAAACAAATCTCTAACTGAAAATCTTCTGGTTTTGTTAGCAACGCTAAAGTCCATCAGCTTTCGTACAATAGGATTCGTCTGGAAGGACGACTGATGTTGTTCAACAACTTCTGTTCCTCTCATCTCTTGAGAATTGTCTTTTATCACTCTTAAGTTTTGTTCAGTCTTCTCATCCATGATAAAGATTGTACCTCGTTACATTATTATAAACAATTTTTTAATCTTAAAATTGCATAATTTTATATAAAAAGTATATATTTGTTACATAACTTTACAGAAGCAGTCTTAAATTCACTATTTACAGGATTGTCTTGAAAAATTTTTTCATTTGCCATAAATTAGTTTTATGTACGAAGTGAAAAAACAGATATATCCGGACTTGACGAAAAACCAAAAATCGTCCCTGTGCAATTATCTCAGAGCATTGGTAAAAAAATCGCAAGGGGTCAGCGCTGACGAAATCTGGGAAAGTTTTGCGGCTGATGAAAAATATTATCTTGAACTTAACTGTTCAAAATTTGAGTTTTTATCCGAAAAACTGGACGATGAGACTTTTAAAACAGACACAATGAAATATCTTACAGAGTGCAGAAAATATTACGATTACAAGGAAAAGCAGCGTCCGATAATTGAGGCAAATAAAGAATTTGAAAAGAAAAAGCGTAAATTTTTGCAGGAGGTCAAAATGTCCAAAACTCCTCCGACAAAAAAACAACTATATTATTATGACAGACTTTGCAAAAAATATAATATAGAAAAAGTTGAACTGACCTCAAAACTTGAAGCAAGAGATGCTATTGATAAAATTATCACGGAACACGCCCCGAATTATATCCCCGAACAGGAGGACGGCGAATGTTAATTCAGGATATTGTGAAAATTCTGACCGATGCAGGAATTGAAGAAAATGAGGCAAACGTTGAGGTAAAACTTTTGCTTGAACATTTTGCAAATTATTCAACTATAGATATTATTACAGGCAAAAAATTAACTGATGAAATGCTGAAAGTTGTGGAAGAAAAAGCACAATATCGGGCAAAAACAAGGCAGCCCATTCAGTATATTACAGGTCTGGCAGATTTTATGGGTGAAAAATTTATTGTAAACCCGTCTGTTCTTATCCCCCGTGATGAAACGGAACTTTTGGTAAGGCAGGCAGTTGAAATTATAAAAGAAAATAACTTTAAAATAGTTATGGATATGTGTACGGGAAGCGGATGTATTGCCTGTATGGTTGCAAAAAATACGGATGCAACAGTTATGGGAGTTGATGTTTCAACGGATGCCCTGCATGTGGCATTTGAAAATATGGAAAAGCTCGAACTTTTTAACAGGGCAACTTTCAGAAAATCCGACTTATTTGAAAAAATAAGAGAAGATGAAAAGTTTGATATGATAGTTTCAAATCCGCCCTACGTTGCACCGAAATACAAAAAAGAAATTCAAAAAGAGGTTTCGTTTGAACCGTCTTTGGCACTTTTTACAAAAGATGAAAAAGGTCTGGAATTTTACGAAAAAATTTCCGAAAAAGCACCAAAATTCCTGAACAACGGCGGATATTTGATGTTTGAACTGGGGTTGGAACAGAGTAAAGATGTGGCTCAAATAATGGCAGCGGCAGGGTTTGATAATATTAAGGTATTAAAAGACCTTGCGGGAATTGACAGAGTTATCTGGGGCTGCTTAAACTCCGATTAAGTGCATATGCCCCAAGATTAACCCGAGAAATGCCGTAACACCCAAATAAAATATCGGGTCAAACTTCTTTTTAAATGATGTGCCGATAAGAATTACAAGTATTATAGTACCTATTAAATGCAGATTTGAAGTGAATAAAAGTTTTATTCCGACAGCGGATAAAAGCGCACAACCAGCAGACTTTAATGCACTGATTGCACCTTTTACAAATTTGTTTGTTTTGAATTTATCAATAATTTTAAAAACGATTGTTGAAATAATCAGAGATGGTAAAATTATTGCACCTGTGGCAACAAAAGCCCCAAAAATTCCCGAGGTTGTAAATCCTGCATAAGTTGCAACATTAATCCCGACAGGTCCGGGGGTAATTGAGGAAACAGCAAGCATATTTGTTAATTCAGATGTTGTATACCAGTGAAATTTTTCTGCAATATCGTATAAGAAAGGTAAGGTTGCATATCCGCCCCCAAAGGAAAATACTCCGATATGAAAAAATTGAAAAAACAGATTTAAAAACATTTTAATCATTTTCTTTTCTCCATACCTGATGTAATATTCCGCAAATCAATGCCCCTATTATAATTAAAGCAAGCGGTATTTTACCCCACAATGCCAAAACAAGACACACTGCATATATAATTGCAGAAAATGTATCGTTAACCGATTTTTGCCACATTTCCCTGACTGCCAGAAATAAAAGAGTTATAACCCCGATTCCGACACCCCAAAATATATTTTTTACACTCATATAGCCCGTAATTTCATTAAAAATTGAAGCAAGAACAATTATTGCAATAAAGGCAGGCATAATCATTCCGCATATACCTGCAACAGCACCCTTTAAACCCAAAAGCCTGTGTCCCGTAAATACTGCTGTATTTACCGCAATAACTCCGGGCAGAGATGAACTTATTGCATAATATTCCACAAGTTCCTCAGATGTCAGCCACCCTTTTTTGTCAACAAGTTCACTTGTTAACAGAGGTAAAATAACATATCCGCCCCCCAGCAGAAGTGTTCCGACCTTGAAAAAAGTTTTGAATACCCCGTAAAAATTCTTCTCCATACAACTGGTATATCACAAATTGTTGCTGAATGTAAAGAAAATTTTATTTTCCGCAATTTCATTGAAAAAAAATACTTTATATATATGGTTAAAGGTTAAGGTTAGGTTATTTTTTATTAGGAAAGGTTAAGTTATGGTTTCACAGGTAGGATTAAACACATCAGTAGCTGCTGCAATGCCTCAGGCGGTTTCAACCAATGCACAGACTACTACAAATTCAGGCAGTTTATTTTCTAATTATTCGTCAACTCCCACGAATGATTATTCAAACGATATTATGATGCAGGGATTAAATTTCGGTCAAATTGCAACCGCTTTAAATCAGGCTCAGCAACAGGAACAGCCAACCGCACAAATTCCCGCACAAACAACACAGACAGAAGTTCAGCAGCCTGCTCAAACATCATTTGAAGGTCAGCAGGCTGAAAAGACACAGGCTCAGACAACAACAGAAGAAGAACCAAAAGGTTCAAATATAGCAAAAATTTTGGGTGCAGCAACAGGTCTGGTTGCCCCGCTTGTTCCAAAAGCATTCAAATTATTAAAAGGCGGCAGTTTTAAAGAATTGTTTAAATTAAAAGAATTAGCCGTAGCATGTCCGATATTCGGTGTTGTCGGTTTAGGTATGGGTATGCTTTTGGATAGTTGCATAGATGCTAAAAAAGCAAAAGCACAAACAGAACAAACTCAAACACAACAACAAAATCAGACAGAAATTATACAGAATTTCCTCAACGGACGTCAGTCCTAACTATAACTTAACTTAACCGGCAAAAAGGCGGAATAAAATTCCGTCTTTTTTAATGCAGTTTTTCTGTTGGACTGAAAACCCAACCAATTTTGTGGTGGGCACGCATACGCTTTGCCCACCCTACTATCTAAAAACCACGTCATTCAGAGGGCTTTAGCCCGAAGAATCTGTTTTATATTTTAGATTCTTCGCTTCGCTGAGAATGACGGTACTTTTAACCTACTTTAGTTGAGTGTTGGGCAAGTATGCCCTACCTACAAATTTAGCCGGAGCAAAAAAAATATCTCTTTGCAGAGATATTAAAAGGAAAATTGTAAACAAAAGGAAGGAAATTATTTTTCGTTGAGAAATTCTTTAAGCAAAGATACTTTTCATAGAATCAAGTTCTTTGTTTTCGCCTTTTTCCGTTGATTTATTATTTGCGAGCAGTTCACCGTTATAGAACGGATTTGAACCATCTCTGTCTTTTGAGGCTGCTGATGTGAATATACTTATGAAATGAGTGTTGTTTGTTTCTGCCGCTTTCTGGGTTTCTGTAACAACTTCATTTACTGCCGGCATATATTTACCGTCAATTTTGTTTGATATTGCAGCCTGAGTATTTAAGTATTGAATAGAATTTAATGTTGTCTGATTAAACTGGAACTGCAAAGAATTATTCATTGCAATTTGTTTTTGTACTGTTGTTTCAACTCTGCCCTGATATAAGTCAATTCCGAGTTCGACCGGTTTTGCAGTGGAATTTACCTGCTGAACAGTTGCAGAGTTTGTGTATTGGGAATTTTTCTGGGCAGCACGGCGTAAAATCTCATTAGATACC
>CAMHMW010000015.1 GCA_946186335.1 uncultured Candidatus Melainabacteria bacterium | reverse complement strand
GAACCGGGAGCTTCCGCATGAGGAGCACCTATCGGAGCTGCATCATATCCGGCAAACTTGACACCGTCAAGTTTTGCAATATTAACATCATCAATATATTTCAGCAGTTCATACATCGGAACCTCAGTTACAACTGATGTATGCCACGGATTTGTAATATATACCATATCAGTTGCAGGATCATAACCCTTGACTGAGTATGCATGATTTGATACCAAATCATAAGCTTTATTTAGCGTAGATTCTTTCTTTGAATTGGGTTTTGGTCTTGTATTCATAAACACAAGTGCATTTCCGTCATTTGCGCTATTAATTATAGCCTGCCGCATTTGCTCCTGCGAATGTAGTCCGGTACCGTAATGATCTACCGTATATTTATTACCTAATATATCATTCATTACCTCATGCTGCCATCCGCCTGATGCCCGCTTCATCATTGCATGGACACTGGTATATTCTTTTGCATGCTCAGATATATCCAAAATACCTGCCGTATTAACATCATAACCTCTTGCACCGTCACGAATTCTGTGAATTGCATAAGCCTGTTCAAGCATCAAAATACCTGTCGGCGCACCTTCAACGGTTGCACCCGCTGTTGTTCCTATCTGATGACCTTTTGCATCCAGAACTTTACTGTCAGGGAACTTAATCGATTTTTCACTTCCGGGGAATTTTATGAGAATATCGTTACCCTGTTGTTCAAACAGTTGATATAATGCCGTTCTTCCGCCAGGCAAATCCATCATATTATCTAACGAAGATACCAGCCAGCAGTCGCCTAAACCTTTTTGTTCAAATGTGTATCTTGACAGAGGCGGGAATAATTCTTCAAATTTCTGTCTGGACATTTTAACTTCAACAGCATGACCGTTATTATTTACATAAAGTTTTCCGTTAAATTCGCAAACATCACCATTATCAACAATTTGTGCAATAAGCTGATCTTTAAACATTTCATCCCCGTCAAAGGATTTGACCATCGGTTCGCCGTTTTTAATACGTTCAATTTCTTTCAGAGTTCTGTTTGAAAGGAATGTGTTTTCATCAATATTTTTAAGAATTGACGGGTGAATCTTGCCTTCTTTAATCAAATCCAACAGACCGCTGTTAATAATTTTGTTATATCTTTTCGGACTTGATGCCTGTAATTTTGCAAGATTTTTGGCATAAGATTTGTCAATTTTGTAATTCTTAACCAGAGATTCAGCCAAATCTTTATCAACTTTTACTTTTGCACCCTGCTGGGCTTGTATTTTGATTGCAGCAGTGTCAATGGCTCCATTTTTCAGCGCATCAACAACAGATTTTGTATCAAGATTTTTTACGTTTAATAACTGCGCGAGATTATCCAAATCTGCCTGAGTTTTTACGTTTGTAACAATGTCTTTTACGCCCATTGCTCCAAATCTGTCAACATCACCTTCCAAAAGCATTTCAAAGGCTTTATTTTGTAACGGGTCGTCAAATTTTAATTCTTTCAGGGCTTTAAAATCTTTCGGAATAATTGCGGTTGCAACGATTTGTTTTATAAGGGGAGAATTTTGAGCATTTGCAATATCCTGTTTTGTAATTAGTGCAGCCAGATCAATTCCCGCATAATCTTTTGATTTTTCCAGAATTTTTGCGAAAAATTCTTTGTCTAAATTACCGTCCAAAGCAGTCGTTTTCAAATTATCAATTGTACGTCTCATAACAGAGGAAGAAACTTCCTCGTTTGCAAGATGATTCAAAACTTCTTTAAGATATGCACTGTCCTCAGCTTTTAATGCAGAATCACCAGCCTGACGGAAAGCTGCTCCGACATTATTCAATCCGTTTTTATCTGTTATATTGTTCTTAACCAGAAGGACAATGGTATCCATATCCTGTTTTGTATAAACAGAACCTGCCAGCTTGACAAAATCGTTTATATCCAGTTTATTATCACTGTTCTTTTTAATCAATTCTATGAATTTTTCGGCAGTCTGCTTCTGTATATCATTGCCAATATCGCTCATTATAGAAACAATTGCTATTTTGGGTTCATTAACACCCATTTTCTTCAAAAGATTTTTATCCGATATTTTAGCGAAAAATTCATCAAAATCAGAAATCTTACCCTGCAACCTTGCATAGAAAATGCTTTCTATGTCAAGACGGTCAAAATTAAAATCTTTCTGTCCCGTGACAAGTTTATTACCTTTCATCTTAATCTTGTCGGTTTCAAGCAGTTTGCAGAGGAATGTAACATCATCTGAGGATTTTAACAATGACAGGATATTTCCGACATCCGCTTTGTTAAATTCGGGATTAGACATTATTGCATATAACGTCTTTGATGAAATATTAACATTCGGGTCTAATTTGGAAAGTAATTCCTGCATTTCTTCTTTTGTGAATTTCGAAGTACCATCCGCATTTTTCAGACCGCTTATTTCGTCAAAGAACATTTTGTCAATATTGTCACCGGCAGTATTATTCTTGATATAATTATCGAATTCGTTATGAATATTCAAATCATTATGTCCGTTGACATTTCCTCCGTTATCAATCGGCTTGCCGCCGCCATCAACAACCGGTTTTCCGTCACCGTCAACTTTGACCTTGCTGCCGTCACCGTCAATTTTTACTTTTGCACCGTCAGCACCATGTCTTGCAGCTCTCACATCGCCGATTGCGCCTGTGACGTGTCCTGCTGCATTACCTCCCAAGGACATTATCAGGTTCATTGTGAACTGCTGCGGGTCAAATTCGCCCTGAACACAATATGTTTGCAACAAATCCTGTAAAACATCACTTGAAACTTCTCCGAATGTTGCCTCAGCACGTGCAACTACTGCGGAAACAACTTTTAATCTTTCGGGCGAAATATTTGGAGCCAGTGTTTTAATGATTTTTTCATTTTTTGCCAATATTTTTGCAGCAATTACATATTCACCTTTAACTGCACCATCGGCAATCATTCCGACCTTCATGCCGGCAGCAGCCAAAGCACCGTTCCACAAAGCATCAGTTGCAGTTGCAGTCCATTCTGAATTTGTCCAGCCGTTAGCATCCGTTGCCTGTTCAAGACCCTGAGTAACAAGAGTTGCACCCGCGCCTGCACAGAATACCGCTAACGTTCCGCCGCCCGTGAACGGAGCCGCAATAACCGCACCAAGCGCAACACCTATATCTAATACCATTTTACCGGTAGCGATAGTTGATTTGTATGATTCTATCATATCATCTGGAACTTCTTGTCCCATCGTTTCACGGTATTCCTGCTTAAACTGTTCCAGTTTGTTTTCATAACCTTTTTCCAACAAGTCAGAAATAGCACCGTTATTTGAATTCATAGGAATAGAAATGCCGAAAAGTCCGCTTGAAATATCAGACAAACCTTTTTTCAACTGATTAGCAACCTCTTTCAGTTTTGCCACGGATACGGGGTTGCCGTTACCGTCAACTATTCTGCTGTTTTGGAGTTTGTAGCCCAAACCCTCTAATGTTAATTGTCTGCCCGACATTTGAGAAATCTTACCCAACGAATTGTTTATTGCAACCGTCAAACGCTTTGCATCATTTGAATTAAGTGCAAGATTTAATTCATCCCAACTTTGGGAAATGTAATCTTTTGCCGTGTCCATAGCAGCAATTTTATTTGCCTCCTGTGCTATATTTTTTGCTTTATCGGCTGAAAATCTTACATTTTGGTTAACGCCGTTAACATCCTGAATTGCACCGTTTGCAGTTATCTTTGCTGCTTGTCTGTCATTAAATACCTGTTCAAAAGAAACATTTACGGCTCTGCCGTTTACAAACTTCTGCAATTTACCCTCAGCAGCGATTTTCAAAAGTCTTAATGTTTCGGTATCGTGTTCAATTCTTGCTTCAATTTCATCTCTTGTTGTTCCGATATTATAAACAGAACAGAAATGGTTGACAGCACCTGAAATTACACCTTCATTATCAAGTGCGTCCTGATAATCCTGTTTCATTTTTTCAAGACGCTGCTCAAAATCATTTACGGTATCATCATAAACTTTTTTGGTTTCTTCTGGAATAGTAACCGCCCTTTTACCTTCAACATACAAGTTATCGGAAGCATCGGTATTTGCTCTGTATCTGTCAGAAATATCCTCTGCGATTGAGCCTAGCCCGACAAAACCTGCAACGAATGCAATTTTATCCCACGTTGCGGCACTTTCTCTGTAATCCGCCTTATCTTTATTGAATTGAGTTAATACTTTTTCTAATGATGAACCTTTTGCTTTTAAAGCATCGTCAACAGCCTGCGCCTGTTCGCCGTTGCGAATTGCGGCAAAACCTTTTGCCTGTTTGTTAAAATCAGAATTTTGAATAAGTCTTAATGCAACACTCGCAGCCTCAGTATTTGATAATAAACCGTTTGCAGCTAATTCCGCCCTAATCAAATCTTTGTTTGTCTGATTCGGGAATTTTGAATTTAAGAAACCGGCAAAACCCTGAAAACCTTTTGTTCTTAAAAGGCTGTCCACCTTTGCAAGAACTTTCGGGTCTTTTATCTGAACAACGGCATCCTGAACATCATCAAAACCGCCGTCAAGTATTTCCAGAGCAGCCTGTTCCGCACGTATTTTTACAGTTTCTTCAGGTGTATATGCACCCTGTTTTATAAGCATTTCGTTAAATTTGCGTATTTCTTTATGGTCTGTTGAAATTCCGAGGAAAGTATCGCATTCATCATAAAGTATTGCCTGTAAGTAACTTTGACCCTGAATTTGCGGTTTAATACCTTTCTGTTCACAGTATGCTTTTAATTCTTTTTCAACAGCTTTCATATCCTCGGGAGATTTTACCGCTTTTATTGCCTGTTGCAGATATTCTATATCTGTTCCCGCCCCGCTTACGGCTTCTTGAACCAAATCCGTTATTGCATTAATTTTTTGCTGACCGGCAAGGGCATCATTTTCTGCCATAATACCGTCAAGATATTTGATTTCACTATCCCAAAGTTCACCTTCAAGATAATCCTTCAAATCATTTGATGCACTGCCCAAACCGTAAAAAGTTGCGTGTCTTGAAACGATTGCGTTAACTTTTCTGTAAACCGCCTGTGCATCGGCTTTGCTGCCTCCTGTCGGGGCTTTAATCAAGTGAATACCTTTTTTTGTTTTATCACAGTCAGTCCCGAAACCGTCACCGGCATCAAATATAACTCTTGCAGCCATTCTTGCCTGTGCATCTATTGCATCGTTACCCTTTAATGTGCCGTTTGCAATCCATTTTTGTACGGTTGATTCCATATAATCGGTAGAATTATATGTATGCCAGCCATCATGGTTATTTTCTTCATAAATAAATTTTTCAATCGGAGAATAGATATCATCCGCTTTATAACCCATATTTGAAAGGAGTCTGTTTACTTCCGCCAATTCTGTCGGGTCATCAATTCTTGCAATTGCAGCCTGAAGTTTGTCCAAATCGTTACGTCCGTCAATAGCCTGTTTTAAATCATCCACAATTTGCTGAGCGGAAGATTTTTGTGCAATTTGATTTTGTCTTTCTGCTTCCTGTGCTTCTCTTGCTCTTTGGCGTTCGACAACGGCATCATATCTGTCCTGTCTGACACCTGCTACTATTTCTTTGCCTTTTAACTGTCCGTCAACAAGATTTGGATTTGTCTTTTTAAGATCTTTTATTCTTCGGCTTAATTCAAGATTTGAGGGATTTTCTATTCCTTCTTTTTTGAATAATTCACGGGCGATTTCTTCAAAAGTATTATATTTTCTTTCAGTCCATTTAATTTTTTTTCTTGCATCCGCATCAGCATTAACGGCAGCCTCTCTTGCCGCGGCACCGGATGAAACATAATCGCCCTTTGCCTCAGATGCTGAAGCTCTGCTGACCAGACGCTTGTCATCAGCGTCCAATTCTCCGGGAACTCTTATTCTTGAACCAACATCAAAATAACTGTTTCCGAGTTCATCAGTATAATGTTTGTTCATTCTGAGCAAAGTATTAACATTTGTTCCGAATTTTCTTGCAACAGCAGCGGGAGATTCACCGTTTTGAACAACGATATATGTATTGCCCTTGCCGTCATATTTTACTTCGTATGTTTGACCGTCTTTTACAACAGTCTGACTAACCTTTTTACCGTCAGCGTTTATGTTGGTTGTTGTTTCCTTTGTCCCGTCTGTCACAAGTTCAACTGCCGTCTTATCGGTTTTGTTTGTTGTACGGGTTGTTGTTACACCATCTTCTATGGTTGTTTCAATTGTCTGATTATCTTCTTCGGCAACCGATGAAACTAAAGTTTCACCTCTGAGGGTACTTGTTGTTGTTCGCCCGACTTCTGTTGTTACTGCGGTTGTTGTACCGTCATCGTTATGAGTATAAACCGTACGTTTTTCTTTTGCAGGTATGCCCTCATTTTCAACTTTGTCGGTCAAAACTTCCTGACCGTCCTGATAAATATAGTTTTCGGTAACAATACCTCTTTTAACCTGTGCAGATTTCGGATTTTTACCTTCATAAACAATTGTTTTCACCGAATTATCCGCACCTGATTTTATAATCTGCTTTGTCGGAGTCTCACCATCTTCCGCAAATTCGGTTTCGGTAATTGTACCGTTTTCGGTTTTAGTTTCTCTTAAAAGTTTGTTATCCTGATAAACCTTTGATGTTGTTACACCGTTTTGAGTTGCGGTAATTTCTTTTTTATTGTTTGGAAATACGGCTTCTGTTGAACCGTCATTATATTGAATTAATACAAATTTGTTTCCGTCATTATCCTGACCGATTTGTGACCCTTTTATATTTTCACCCGCCTGTGAAAGTTCTGTCAGAAACTTAAATACATCTTCCTTTTTAACATCCTTTAAGGAACCGTTTTGTTTTGCGGTTTTTAAAAACTCTTTTACTTCTTTTGAAGTTATAACACTTCCGTCTTCATCGGAATTAAGACCTTTCATAAGGGCATCAATTTCTTTTTCATCAAGAACACCATCGCCGTCATCAACAGCCTTGAATAAAGCCTGAAGTTTTTGGTCTTTAATCTGCTCAAACTTCACGCCTCCTTTTATTGAGGACTGCTGAATACTGCCGTACTTCCCGTTGTTTCCTAATTGTATATTTTCGCCCATGAGCATACCTTTTTACTTTTACCCATGAGTTTATCGGCACAAAAAAGGTTAAACTTTAATAATCAGAAGAAATATTAAGAAAAATTACGCAATATGTTTTAGTTTTAAAACAAGCCGCCTTAACAAATATACCAAAATTAAGAAAAAACTGTATAATTACGAAAGAAGTATAAAATGTGAGAGTTTTATTTTGGAAGACAAAAGACCTGTTTGGACATCAAAATATGCTTTTATTGTAACCGCCGTAGGTTCTGCCGTAGGGCTTGGCAACATCTGGCGTTTCCCGTATATTATGGGGCAAAACGGAGGTGCAATATTTTTAATAACGTATATTTTGTTAATCTCAACCATTTGCTTTGTTCCTTTGATGAATGAACTCTATATCGGCAAACTGACGAAAAAGGAATGTGTCGGAGCCTACGAATCCATGCACCACAATCTCAAATACTTAGGAGCATTAAATCCGATTACAGGTATTTTGATTGCCTCATTTTATTTTATTGTTGGCGGGTGGATTATTAACTATATCTGGAAAAGTTTGACCTGCGCACAAATAACGAATTATGAAAACTACTTTTCCGAATTTATACAAAACCCGATATACCCAAGCATTTTAACCGTTTTATTCATATTTATCTGCGTATTTGTAACAGCCCGAGGGATAAAAAGGGGAATAGAAACCGCAAATAAAACTCTGATGCCTTTATTGGCAGTAATTTTAATATTTCTTGTTATCGTTTCATTAAGATTACCGAACGCCGGAGCTGGACTTGAATATATGTTTAAACCCGATTTTTCAAAACTGAATTTTCACATGGTTCTTGCGGCACTAGGGCAGGCATTTTTCACCCTGAGTATCGGGATGGGAGCATTACTTACCTACGGGAGTTACATAAAAGAGGACAAGAGCCTTGTAAAATCGGTTTACACAATTATTCTTTCGGATACTGCGTTTGCAATTCTTGCGGGAATTATGATTTTCCCTGCGGTTTTTTCATTCAATATGCCTCCAAATTCAGGGGCAGGACTGGTTTTTGTAACTTTGCCGAAGATTTTTTCTCAGATACCTTTCGGAAACTTTATCTCTTTTGCGTTTTTTGTACTTCTTTTCTGCGCAGCGGTAACATCGGGTATAAGTATTGTTGAAGGGCCCTGCGCAACCCTTATTGAACGATTTAAAATGTCCCGAATTAAAGCCTGCACCCTGATATTTTTCGCAATTACACTGCTGGCAATTCCCGCCACTTTATCATTCGGTTTGCTCGGTAATATAAAATTGTTTGACAAAAACATTTTTGATTTTCTGGACTTTCTCACCTCAAATGTTATGCTTCCGCTCAACGCCCTGTTTTTATGTCTGATTTCCGGATGGTATCTGAAAGTTAAGGGAATTAACATTATCCAGAATAAATACATGGCAGCACTTTTTGACATCGGACTTAAATACATTGTACCAATTGCACTTATGAGCCTTATGTTTTTGGGGTTGAATTAGTTTAATCAAATTTTGTAACTTGTCAATTAAAAGATATTTATGGTATCATTCTATTATTACAGTGAAGGGATATAAATAAACATGAGTTTAACGGTATATTTAGGGATAGATGTAGGTTCGGTAACCACAAAATTAGCACTGGTTGATGAAACAGGCAAATATGTTGACAGTATAATGCTTAAAACGGCAGGGAAGCCTGTTGTTGCTGTTCAGACAGGCTTACAAAAATTATACGAAAAAAGAATTACCGATTATGATGTAATGGGAGTCGGTACGACAGGTTCGGGACGAGCTTTGGCTGGTTCACTTGTCGGTGCGGACGTTGTAAAAAATGAAATTACGGCGCACGCAGTTGCGGCAAGCACTAATATTCCCGGTGTTCAGACAATTCTTGAAATCGGCGGTCAGGACAGTAAAATTATTATTCTCCGTGACGGTATTGTTACCGATTTTGCTATGAATACGGTATGTGCGGCAGGAACAGGAAGTTTCTTAGACCATCAGGCACAAAGATTAAATGTTCCGATAGAAGAATTTGGCGCAACCGCACTAAAATCAACAAACCCCGCAAGAATTGCAGGACGATGCGGAGTTTTTGCGGAAAGTGATTTGATTCACAAGCAGCAATTAGGGTACCCTGTTGAAGATTTACTTTACGGTTTGTGTCAGGCTCTTGTCAGAAACTACCTTTCAAATCTGGCACTCGGGAAAGAATTATTGCCGACAGTGTCATTTCAGGGCGGGGTTGCCACAAATATCGGTATGGTAAAGGCTTTTGAAGAAGCTCTCAATACAAAAATCGTTGTTCCAGAAAACCATCAAACAATGGGGGCAATAGGTGCGGCGCTTTTGGCTATGGAAAATCATCAATATACGGAAGAACCGACAAAATTCAAAGGCTGGAATGTTGCGGAAATGCACTTTTCTTCGATTACCTGTACATGTACGGGGTGTTCAAACAATTGTGAAGTTATCACAATTGTTGAAGGGGTTGACGAAGTACAGCATGTTGAAAAAATCAAAGACGTTAAAGGTAATATTATCGCTCGCTGGGGCGGTACCTGCGGACGTTGGGATATCAGCTAGGATAAGAATATATGGATAATTTCGGTCAGGGGGCTCAAAGAACTTCAATATTACAGGAATTATCGGGAGGAAATCCCGAGTTAGGGGAAGCTGTTGCTTTAATTCTTAATGATATGGTCGTTCAAAGCGGAATTACAAACCCTGAAGCCGAACCTTTTGAGGTAGTTCCCGATTCGTGGCGGAAGCTTGCGGCAAAACCCGACAAAACACCTGCTGAAATTCAGGAACTTGATACCGCATTTAAAGATGAAATCCGCTCTCTTGCGGAATCTTATCTGCTTTATATGGCAAAAGAAACCCGAAATCTGACGGGGAAACTTGAATACGGGCAGTATGAAATGTATATGCTCAAATATCGTTTCGGACATTATGATGTTATGAATAAACCGGAATATTTAAAACAAGTAAAATCGCAAATCCGAAACGCATTTAACAAAATTGCAAAACACGGGGAACAGACAGGGGATGAACTTATAGACAAAAATGATATGGCGGCTTATCTCTATGCTCTTTCTACAAAATCAAAACGTGACGAAAGCGGGAAATTTCTGGGGTTTGATATTGACGGCATAATAACACCGGAAGAATATGCTATGTGCGATAATCATTTGTTATCCCCTGATGATAATCTGTTTTCGGTGAAATTACGAATTGCATACAAATCATTAAATAACAGTTTATAAACGGGAGAAAATTATGAAAAAGATTATTTCAATACTGACAATACTACTTTTATCGAGCTTTACAATTCGGGCAAATGCCGTTGAAGATATAGTAAGCCTTGATGAGGTTGAAACACCGAAAGTTGAACAGGCACAATATGACGTTCAGCCGATAAAAGCGGAAATCAAATTTGACTGGCTTGATATTACACAGGCACAGAGGGATGAAAACATCGAACATTACAGGAATTTGCTGTTCGAAAACAACACAACACCTATTTATTTCAGCAAGGAAGAATTTAAAAATCATTTTGCACAATATTACAAAGATAAAAACTACAAACACCACTATTTTCTCACAAATAACGGTGTTACCGAAGATGAAGACGCGAAATACTGTGCTTTCTACTTCAAAAGAGGAACCCTTGTAATGTATGCTATTCAATACAAAAATAACCCGACAAATGCCTTTTATTATTCTGCATACGGAAAACTATACTACACGGATGTAATGTCAAAAGAATATCCGAATTTCCCATATACATCAATGCAGTATGACAGAAAAGGCAAATTGAAAAGCGCAATCTATTTCATATCAAAAGATTTGCAATACATGTACGCTCCTGACAAAGAATTTCAGGGAATTTGGTACAAAGAAAAGATGTATGATAAAAACGGAAAACAAACACTTACAAGAACAAATTGGTAAAAAGAGTTAATAAATATTCAAAATTAATGAAATATTGTTTTTTTCGAATATAATGTAAGAAAAACCTCAGGAGGCATAATGGAAAATATAGTATCTGGATATGGAAATAACAGCACATACGGACCAAATCCGACACGTATAAAAGTTATCGGTGTTGGCGGCGGCGGCGGAAATGCCGTTAACAGAATGGTAAAAGCAAGACTTGCAGGTGTTGAGTTTTGGTTAATGAATACAGATTTACAGGTTTTGACCTGTAGCAGCGTTCCGAATAAATTACAACTCGGTGTGACAACCACAAAAGGTCTTGGCTCGGGCGGAGATCCTGATAAAGGGGAAAAAGCTGCATTAGAACATAAAGAAGAAATTACAAAAGCACTTGAAGGTGCTGATATGATATTTATTACAGCCGGGATGGGCAAAGGTACCGGAACGGGAGCTGCGCCTGTTGTTGCTCAAATTGCAAGAGATTTGGGAATTTTAACCATCGCATTCGTTACAAAACCGTTCAAATGGGAAGGTAAGAAAAAGATGGCTCAGGCAGAAGCCGGTATTGAAAAACTGAAAAAATACGTTGATGCAATACTTGTTGTCCCGAACGACAAACTTTTACAGTTTGTTGAACGTACCTGCGGTTTGAGAGAAGCATTCTATGTAACAGATGAAGTTCTTTACCGCGGCATTCAGGGTATTTCAGACATCATTACCGTTCCAGGTATCATTAACGTTGACTTTGCGGATGTCCGCAAAATCGTTAAAGATTCAGGTACAGCCCTGATGGGTATCGGTCGTGCAACAGGTGAAGGCAGAGCAGTTAAAGCTGCTGAAATTGCAATAAATTCTCAACTTCTTGAAGCTTCAATTAATGGTGCAAGCGGAATTATCGTAAACATCACAGGAAGCTCCAATATGGGTATTCACGAAATTAACGATGCCGCTAATCTTATCAGAAATGTGGTTAAGGAAGATGCCAATTTTATTATCGGTACTGCTAAGAATGAAGAATTACAAAACGCAATTCAGATTACAGTTATCGCAACAGGTTTTGAAGAAAGAACATCCTCACTTGATGTTCCGAAAATGTCGGCTGCGGAGTTTTTCAGTTCAAACAACACACCGTCAGCTCCGACATCCTCAACTGACGGCATAAACTTCCCCAAAATGCCGACTTTGAGTTTTGACTTACCTGATTTTATGAAAAAAGACTAAAAATAAATACAAAACAAAAAAACGCCGACTGTAAAAAAACTTTACATTTGGCGTTTTTTTTAACAAAATTTTTAATTTTGGCTTTTAATATTATTATGAAAGTAGCAAAAGACCCCAATAAAAGAACTTTCTATAGACGGAATGTAGATGGCAGATTGTATACAGGCAAACCCATCGAATCTGTTTCGAAATGCTACAAAATGAAAAAGGCAGGAGTCACGCAGGTTATTGATTTAAGAGATGCTGATGCTGTAAGCAGAGCTGTTGAGCAAATTTTATGCAGAATGTTCGGAATTAAATACCGCAACATAAAAGTTAAGACCGATACAAATGACATTCCGCCTGCGGAACTATTTAAAAAAGTCAATGCCATAATTGTACAAAACATCGGCGACACATACCTCCATTGTAAATTCGGCAGACACAGAACGGGAATGTGTGTTGCAGCCTATGAACAGGAAGTGCTTAAAAAAGATAAAGGTCATATTATTGATGAACTGGCAAACAATTTTGCCGATGCACTCGGTAATCACGGGGATAAGAGATTACAGAAAAAACTCGGAGTTGTCCTTAACAAATTTGCAAAAAAACACTTAATGGACTGCAAAACCCTTGCAATTATTTAACCGTTCTGAGAATTTCCATTATACATAAATAATGGCTGACTGCACCAAAGATTACAAACATGTGCCATATTGCGTGCATAAATTTTCTTTTGTTGAGATAAAACACACATCCGACAGAATAAAACAAACCACCGGCAACTAAATACCAAACAGCCAAATGACTTGCATTTGTCCATATTGAATACAGCAAAAATGCACTCAGCCAGCCCATTACCAAATATAAACCGGTTGAAAGATGTTTAAATTTGAGTGTCAGGCAGGAATATATTATACCCGAGATTGCAAGATACCACGTCATTGCCATAAGAGCGACCGATAGCGGGAATTTCACGGTTAACAACAATATCGGAGTGTAAGTTCCGGCAATAAGCATAAATATTGCACTGTGGTCAATCTTTCTGAAAACTTTTTTGGCTGTTTCGTTAATCATAGCGTGATACAGAGTTGAGGACTGAAACAGGATAAACAATGTTGCGCCAAAAATTGCGGTAGTAGAAGCCTCCATCGCATTATGAGATGAAACTGCAAGCATAACTATCGCATATATAGAAAACAGAGAACCCATTGAATGGGTAAAAGCGTTTAAAAATTCCTCTTTTGGTGTGTATTTAATCTCGTCCATACATCCTCCGAAACTTTCTGTTATTACACTATATTAGAATAAAAATATGGTGTCAATAATTGCTTTTTGAAACTTTACATCTGCCTTTTTCCTTTGTAAAATCATCTTAGGGATAGAACGAATGAAAACTGTCAAACAAAAAATTTTTTACATATTTTTGGCTTTACACGCAATTTTGTGGACAATTTTGCAGCTTTCAAGAAACATCATTTCACTTGATTCAATGGAAGCAATTTCCTGGGGTGAACTGATAAGTTTCGGAACAAATAAGCATCCGCCGCTATCTGGATGGCTTATGGCAGGCTTTTACAATTTGTTTGACAGACAGGAGGTTCTGACATATATTCTCGGACAGATTTGTTTAATTGTCGGATTTATATTTGTCTATAAACTTGCAAAATTCTTTATGACAAAGGAAAAAGCCTTTTGTGCATCAATGATTTTGGAATTTTGCTTTTATTATACCTACTATATTTATGTAAACAGTTATAACTGTAACGTACTATTAATGGGGCTTGTGCCTGTTGTTGTTTATTATTTCTATAAAGCCGTAAAAAAAGAAAAAACAAAAGACTGGATAATCTTCGGTATAACCTCGGGACTTGCATTCTTGGGTAAATATCAGATAATCTTCATATTCTTCGGGTTATTTTTATATCTTTTGATTTCAGCCCGTGAACAGTTCAGAAAAAAGGGAATGTATCTTGCGATATTATCGGGAAGTTTGGTTATCCTGCCCCATGTAATCTGGCTTTTCCAAAATGATTTCTTCTCTTTTACTTATATGATAGAACGTTCACAGGGGGAAGATGAAAGTATTTCATTATTAACCGTTATATTTAATTGCTTTAAATACCCGTTTAAATTTATCGCAGATCAGATTTTGGCTATTTTGCCCTGTGTAGGTGCGTATTTATTTTTACTGTTTCAAACAGTCGGTTTTTCAAATATAAAAACTTACAAGTTTAAAAGAATTGACCTCCGCTCAAAAGAAACCGTATTTTTGTTGTGTATAGGGGTTGCCCCGATTTTAATTCACGGCTTTATGGGGGTGATAACCTCCAACAGAGTGCCGGGGGTTTGGGGTTCAATACTTGTATGTTTTACGGGAATTTTATTATTTTACCTGATACCGCTTGATTTTAACAAAAACTCATATAAATATTTTGCAAAATGGTGTTATGCAGCATTATTTTTATCATTGATTGCGGTTGGTATATTCGGTGTTTTGCAGACAAAAGATTTCATAGCCTACCCTGTTGAAAAAACAATGACGGATTTTGACAGAATTTGGAATAAAAAAACAGGCGATGCACCTTTAAAATATGTTGCAGGCGATATGGGGTATTGTTTTCAGTTTAACATTTATAACCCGAAACATCCGAGAGTAATTCTTCAGACTTTTGGGCATAAAAACCCGTGGGTTGACCACGATGATATTTTAAAATCGGGTGCAATTATTGTAGGAGAAGACGAAAAAGATGTTGAAGAAAGAACACGTGATGCAATTTATCTTCTGCCCCAAAATTATGAAATCGTAACCGAAAAATACATTCTGAATGCCTGCAACAAACTTGGCAAATGCGAAGAACATGAATTTTATTATACGATTATCCCGCCATCAGACAACTAAAAGCAATGTCATTTATCGGACAGGTACGCCAAGTTGGTTTATTCGTGTCGGGTTGAAACCGGACCTATATGCTTTTACAATAAAAAGAGTCCGCACCCTGAATGTGATGCGGATTCTTTCTTATTTATTATTAACTTAAAAATGGAACACCATCATTATTGGTTGTAAATGGTGGTATAATTTCAGGCTCTTTATCTGTTGGAGTAAAATCTTCTATATAAGAAGATGCATCTTTTTGTGTCTCCCAAGCAACCCTCGCTGCTAATAAAGGAGCCTGCATCAATGCCATAGATACACGTGGCGGAACACCTCTAATTTCCGTTATATCACGAATCTCGCCATTTTTATCTTGTACTTGTTTTACGGAATGCTCCCCACCCGAAAAATAATCCTTTAATCTGGCACGAATCCAACTTGTTGCGTCGCCGCCTTTTATAATTAAATCATTATTATTTTCTTTATCTACCCAAGCCCTAATGGTTTCAAAGGAATCATCCATAAATACCAGGGTGTCATATCCACCACCGGAAATAATATCATCCGTACCTTCTCCTCTTTTGAAATATATCATATTATATCCTTCACCGGCATTTATTGTATCATTACTTGTACCACCGTATATGCTGTCATCACCGCTGCCGGCAGTTATATTATCACGACCGTCTTCTCCTTTTATGACGTCGTGTCCGGCACCGCTTTTTATGATGTCGCTGCCGTCACCGCCACATATTGTATTACTGTAGATGCTACTGATTGTTATGCTGTCATCGCCGGCCCCACCATATATTGTATTGCTTCCTGATATTGCCGTTATGGTATCTTTACCATCGCCGGCATTTATATAGGCTCCACCCTGTGCTCTAAGAATTTTGTCATTACCTTTACCGCCCAAGACAAATGTCCTTTTGCTTTCATTAAGTTTTATATTTTTTTTACCAAGTGTCAAAGTATAACTTGCATATTCTTCTGTTCCTTTTTGGAGGTATATGACATCCTGACCGTTACCTCCATCAATAGCATCATAACCGACACCACCATATATTGTATCGTTGCCGTCATTTCCGGTGATAGCATTACAACCGCTTTCACCCCATATTTTATCATCATTCTTGCCGCCATCTATAAGGTCATTCCCTGCTCCTGCATAAATTCTGTCATTGCCTGAATTACCGAGCAAAGTATCATTACCGCTGCCACCATATATGTAATCTATTTTTGATCCGCCTATGATTTTATCCCTACCGTCATCTCCGTATAATTTGTTTTTATTATAAAAACTTGCAGCAAAGTTGATAACATCATTATCTTTTCCGGCTTTTACCGTTAATGCCCTCTGCCAGTCCCGCTGTCCTTTCCAGCCAATTTTATCTTTTTTGCTTGTACCAGTGATTTTACCTTTTTTAACCGTATAAGTTGCCATATCTTTCTCCTAATTTTTACCACTAACATTTCACATTATAACACAAATTTGTAATTAATAAATAGTATTTTTATTTCTCACTTTCAACTTTCAGGTAAAAGACCATAGTTAAGATGTTTTTATCATTTTCACGCTTGTAATAAATTTCATCTGCCATTTCTTTAACCATGAAAATTCCCAAGCCGCCCAATGGTCTTTCTTCAGGAGGCAAATTTATATCCGGATCAGGTTTTTCAAGCGGATTATATTCTATTCCGTCATCCTGAAATTCAAAAATTATGCGATCGTCCGTTTTCTTCAGTTCAGCATCTATATCACCGCTTTTATTAGGATAGGCATAAAATGCAATGTTTGCGAAAATTTCTTCCGCACACATATCAAGTTTATTTGTCAGTTTCTTGTCAATACTCCATTCTTGGCAAACATCGTGAAGCCATGTGTAAAAATGAGTATAATTCCCGGGAATTGCTATTTCACTATACTTTCTTGTGTTATCATCCGAAATTCCGTTGTATTTATAAATCAGCATTGTTATATCATCACTTTGACGGGCAGAATTTGTATGCTTACGAACTGATGTTTTTACTTCTTCGGCAATCTTTTCCGCATTTGTTTCATCTATGTTGTTCAGGCATTCGATAAGTCTTTTTTCTCCGTACATTTCATCTTTTTCATTTGTTGCCTCCGTAACCCCGTCAGTATATGTATATATGATATCTCCCGGATTCAGTTTTGTTTCATAGATTTCAAAATCCGCATCTTCAAAAATCCCCAGAGGCATATTCGATGCTAATTGCATATATCTATAATTTTCATTTTTTCTCTTTATAAGCGGCAGATTATGTCCGCAATTAATTACACTCGTTTCACCTGTTTTAACATCTGTGATACACATCAACATTGTGACAAAAAAGCCTTGTTTATTCGTTTCGCAAATTTTACTGTTTATGTTTTCAACAAGTTGTTTGGAGCTGTCGCTAAATTGTGTCATATTATTGATAAGAGTTTTAACCCGCATCATAAACAATGCCGCCGGAATACCTTTGCCTGATACATCCGCAATAAGAAATATAAACTTGCTTTTGTCATTGCTAAAGAAGAAATCGTAAAAATCTCCCCCGACTTCTGTTGCTGCCTCCATAGATGCAAAAATGTCAAATTCGTTTCTGTCGGGAAATGCAGGGAATACGCTCGGCAGACTTGATGCCTGTATTGATTTTGCAATACTCAGTTCCGAAAGGATTTTTACTTTCGATTTTGTTGCTTCTTTAATATCATTTGTCATTTTGTCGTAAGTTGAAGCCAGCTGTGCAAATTCTTCGGGTTTATCGATTTTAATATCAACGTCTTCCCCTTTACCGATTTTTTTTGCAATATCCGTCAATATATATATCGGTTTCATTACATATTTACTAAGACTTAAATACAAAAGTGCGGGAATCAGTATCCCAAGCAGCATCAGGACAGTTATCATTATTTTCAGTGTAATTGCAAGTGTGTAAAACATTTCTTTTCTCGGGATGCAGAATATTAAATTCATACCGTTTTCAAATGTTTTTACAAAAGGGATATAATCATGTCCCTGATAATGTATAAATAAAATGTTTATTAAATCAGTATTATACCAGGGAATATTTTTCAGACTTTTGCCGACCACGGCTTTATTATCAAGATACGGGTCTGTTGAAATTATTACATAATCATCAATAGGATTTGCAAACAGTGCAAAATGGTGCTTAATGTTTTTACCGCTTGAAAATGATGACTGAGGGCTGATTTTTAAAACAAAATTCATATCTCTTATGTGTCTTTCAATATCACTTATTTCCCAGTCAACCGTCGAAATCCCTATGAGATTATGCTTGTTATCATAAATCCCTGAACCGGCGGTTATCATAAGAGCATAACTTCCCTGATTTTCGTAATACGGAAGCGACCACGCAACATCAACTTTTTTGTCTTTTATTTGTGAATAAATCTGTTTATACCAGTTTTGTTCCAGATAGTTGTATTTTTCACTGTTAAAACTTCTATCTATAACAACTTCACCATTTTTATTGCGAAAGGCATAAAAGCAGAACCTTTTTTGCGACTTATCTACCACAAACGGTTCAAACCAAATCCCGCCCCCGAGTGATTCGGGATAATTATTAAATATCTTCTTAATAACTTCTTCCGTTAACGGAACGCTTCTGTCAGTGTTGTAAAACAAACTCCCGATAAGAGCCAGTCCTTTTGCATTGTTACTGATATTGATGATATCATCATCAATGTCCTCTTTCAGGACTTCAATATATCTTGAATAATAATCAATTATAAGCGGGGTCGTCTTAGATTCAAAAACATAAGAAAAACCCATAAAAACAAGAATCATAACCGCAAGTACGGTTATAGTAATAGCAAGTATTTTTGATTTAAGAGTTTTAAACATTATTCAAACAACAAAAACTTATCGAAACCTACCATTTTAAAAGAATTCATTAGGTCTTCCGAAACATTTGTCAGTTTCAAAACGCCTTCCTGAGCCTTAAGTTGTTTATATAATTCCAAAATTACCTTTAATCCGAAACTTGAAATAAATACAATTTCTTCAAAATCAAGAGTCAGTTCTGTTATGACGTCTTCGCTGTCCTCAATAAAATTCTTTATTCTGGAACCAAATTCAACGGCATTATCAAGATCCAGTCTTCCGGATGCCTTTACTACCAAACCTTCTAAGCCGATTTTTTTAAATTTTATCTCCATAAAATAAACCTCTCAATAACTTTATGTATTGATTATTGCATAAATTTTCAAATTTTGCAATAATTTTACAAAATTTATATCCCGAACGGATCGTCATAATTTACCGTTTGAATGTTGATATTCGGATATCGTTTAGCGTGGGCTTTTGAAAATTCGTCCAGTTCATAAAGTTTTTTAATAAATTCGTTAAAATCTTCTTTTGTCTTTGTCCCTTCTTTTAATTTCGGTGCAAGACGGTGTGCAAAGTTTGCTATATACTGAAAACATATAAGACCCTCGTTTATATCCATAGCATCATCTGATGCCGCATTAATACTTGCCTGTTTGGCATTTTCAAGATGAAGATGCAACAGGGCAATTTTTGACATATTTTTATGTTTATCAATGTCATTCATTGCATGTTCTATTGCTTTATCTATAATTTTATATCCATTGTAATAATTTGTGTCTTTTACTTTTTTAAGGATATTTACCTTTGCCTGCTCAAGTCTTTCTCTGTAATTCGGATCTCCGTCAATATCTTCCAGAGCATCTAATTCATCCTGAACAATTTGTGTCTGTTGTGAAACCGCTGTATAAACATTGTCAATTTTTTCCGTAGCTTTGCGTACTGCATCTAAATTTGAAGTATTCATGAGCATTTGCGCAACTTCTTCCTCCAAATTCAGACTTTCCGTAAATTTCATTGTTGTTTCAAGATTATTCCCTATAATTAAAGGTCTTAAAATAGAATTAAGAATTTCTTGGGAATTAAGGGTAACAACACGACCGTCTTTTAGTGTGATGGTAGAGTTTTTATACTCATCACGTACAATATTGAGGTTAGCGTTTTTAGCACAATCCATCATAATGTATTCAAGTTCCAGAACATTCCCTGATGCCAATGCTCCTTGTAATAATTCCGAAAATGTTGATATAACATCCTCTTTGTCTACCAAATCGGAAAGTTCCTTCTCCATTTCGTCTATTTTTTCTTCAGGAGCATTGTCTTTTTTCAAGGTTTTTATCTCTTCTCTTAATTTCTTAATGTTATCTTTTGTTGCCTTATTTTCAACCCCATCTTTTGATTTGCATATCAGAAGCAGATATTCGTTGAGCATCTGTTCGGGATGCCTTAACATATAATGTTTATCAAACAAGTCTGCAAATTCAACTTCAAATATATCATCCGCATCTTTTCTGCCTGCGGCTTTGGCACTTACGTATTTATATAATATTCCTTTTGCTCTGTCCTGATACTTTTTGGGGAAATTATGAATTACAAAATTGTTAATTCGGTTTCTCATAATCTCATTTTCATAATAAATTGATTCTGCTATGGTTTTTCCGTCGACGGTTTTTTCAAACATGGAAATTTCATCCCACATTAGTGCAGTATTCTTTTTGTATTCCGAAGCAGGTGCATCCTCCGGTAAATCAAGAATATTATTTGCCCCCATAAGAGTATCTTTCAGAGTATCATCATCTCCGTTTATATCTAAAAACTGATTTATATTTGTTTTTATGTGTTCAATGGTTTTAGCATCAGGAACAGCAGAATCTTCAAATTTCCCCATATATTCATACAGATCTTTTACTATACTGATAGAAAGGTCTTGTTTCCCGAACAAATCCATTGTCTTAACGGAGTCGTTCAGATTATTCAGCAAATCCTGAACCATTGCCGTAACTTCTTTTTCATTTATGTATTCAACCTTCGGATATGCAGGGAAAACGCCATACTGTTGGAACAGATTTTTTCTCATCTTTGAATAAAAATCCTGTACGGTTAACATATACAATGACCAGTAATAATCGTAATAAATGTCGTCAAAAGTTCGTTTGCCTTTTTCAAAAACCGCACCGCGCAGGATTTTTTCAAATTTATCGTAGTCGTAACTCGGTTTTGTATCCGTCAGTTTTAAATTTTTACCGAGTTCTCTGCCGTATAAGGTGTTTAAGACACTGTTATATGTTCTTTCATCGAGTGAGCGGAATCTTGTCAGAATATCGTAACCCGTAAAGTTTTTAATTCCCATATCTTTGTCGGTAATTACGGAATTGTATTTTTGTTCAAATTCTTCTGTGGTCATTTCCTGCAGATTTCTGAAAATTCGTGCAAATTCTTCATCTGTTTTGGGGTTAAAAGTATTGTCTATCCATGCACACACGTGTTTTAGTTTCCCGTGGTTTAGTTCGGGATTATCCATATCCTTATTCGTAAAGACCATTTTGTCATACAGGAATTTCTGAACATCATCTTTCAGCATTTCAATTTTTT
>CAMHMW010000014.1 GCA_946186335.1 uncultured Candidatus Melainabacteria bacterium | reverse complement strand
TAGAACGCCAAATCTGCCATGCAATTTCTTCTTCCTGCGGGGTCAGAACTTTTGGTACAACTGCCTGTTGAACCGGTCTTTGCACTTGCGGTTTAACCTGTTGCTGAGTGGTAACAGGTGCCGGAGTTTTTACCCCGACGGGTGCTGATGCAACTTTGACGGGAGTTTGTGTTGTTGTCGTTGTAATCGGTTTTGGGGCGGTTGTCTGAGTTGTTACGGGTGTTGTATTTTGGTATTTTTTGTTATTATCAAGAATCTTTTGCAAATCTATTTGCGGATTATTATTTACAAGTGTCGGTGAATTAACTTTTGTTGTAGTTGGCGTATTTACAACCTTGGTCGTTGTTGTCGGTTGTTTGGTTGTATAAGTTTGAGTTTGCACAGGTGTAACCTGAACAGTGTTTTTATACTGATTTGGGGTTGTCTGAGTTGTTGTATAATTCACCTTATTTGTCGTTGTCTGCTGAGGATAGTAGGTTTGCTGAGTTGAAACCGTTGTTGTCGGGGTTGTTACTGTCTGATAATCCGTTTGAATATCATTTTTGTAATCTTCAAAATGTATAACTTTAACGGCTTGCGGGGTGGTACTTTCATTTTGTGCAACGGTTGGAATATTCTGAACTTCCACCTGAACCTCTGTTTGCGGAACTATCTGAAATTCCGAACTGTAAACCAACAATGACTTGTGCATCTTTGGTTGCATAATGCAGATGCACAAGGTTGCTATTATGGTTAATACTGTTAATACTGTTAAAAAGGCTTTGTAGTTCATTATATTCTGTCTGCTCTTGAAAGTAGTCCGTCACATGCGTATATTTCAAATTTTGTCTGGCTTAACATAAATGTTTCGGCAAGCAAAAGGGCTGTCGGAACAAGTGCCGCAACACCCGCCAAAAGCATTCCGCCCAAATCTCCGCCGATTGATTGCATAAAGTATGATACGTTCATTGAAAATTCAATGATAATAATTGCCATACCGATTATAAATGATCTTCTCATATCTTTATCAATCTTTTTTACACCTTCAATACCGTATATTTCAACACCGTGCTGAAGATAATCGCTGAAACCGTCAAGTTTAATAACATTTGATGATTGTATTTTCTTCCCGCATAAAAATCCGTTAGCAAAATTGAAGAATGCAAAGATAATCATAAATGTCGCCAAAACAAGGAATATCGGGCTGAATCTCAAACCTGAAATTCTAATCCATCCAGCTGCTTCCGGGAAACACATTGCAAGGGTATTTGAAACACCATACGCAAGGAAAGGTGCGGTGATTATACCCAAAATTATTTCACCAAGACTTTTTATCTGCAAGTTAAAGATTTTATCTCTTACTGCCTGAACTTTACCTTTGCTCAATGTGTTTATAAATCTTTCTATCCATTGTTGATACTCTCTTATAACGTGTTCAAAATCTTCTCTGTATTCAATTTCATCAAGGTCTTTTCTGGTTTCAACATTTGTACTTTTAAAATACCCGCAGGCAAGAGCCAATGTTGCCGCTGTTCCCACGAAGAATAATGAAATCAGAACCGAGAAAAACGGTAATGATTTCGGTCCCATATAGTAAACAACATTTATCAGATAAATAGCAACATAGAATAGTGAAGAAAGTACAATCATGAATTTCTCCGCAATCTGCGAAACATTAGTACCTTCGCCGAGTCTGTTTTGCATAAACAGGTAAACTCCCTGTTTCATAACCATACCTACACCAAATACTATGAATGCGTATATAAATATCAGTTTTAAATTAGTCGGCATCTGAATTACACTGCCGGCATCTTCAAGCGGTAAACCCGTTATATAGTTTGAAATGCCGAAGGCACAAACATAAGATGCCAAAAATAATGCAATGTGCAGCATAACTCCGCCTTTGGAATTCATAGAAATTTTGTTTTTATATTCGTTAATTTTTGCACCGATTTCTTTTACGATAGAAACACGGGCTTTTTCAATTTCATCTTTTCTTCTGTCAACTTTAAGTCTTGCTGCCGCATTGACATCATTTCCGTATATTGCACGAATGTCCGCTTCCGTCATTTCTTCCTGTGCAATTTCTCTGTTAGCGGTTGCACCGAGTGTTCTAATCAAAATAAATTCATGAGAACCTTCAACCATAATTTTGCAAACTTTGTCTATTTCAAGTCTTGCAGGTATCGGTTTTCCTTTGAATAAAAATTTTGTGTTTCCGAACTGATTAAGCAAAACACATTTATTTGTTCTCGGGTCATACTGAACCGTTAACATAAAGTCAAATCCCGTATTCATCTGATAATCAAAACCGGGTTTTGAACTGATATTTACTAATTCCTTATCGGAAAAAGTTTTTTCGTTACTCAATGTTGTAATTGTAAATGCCATATCTTTTCCTCACTATCGTCCTATCGCTTTTAAAAATCTCATATTAGCCTTATCAGCATTTTCGCTGTTGGCAACTATTAACTTTGTTTCCCCTAAAACCGGATTTAATTTTGTTTTCACCAAATCAAGTTTTTCAGGCGGCGCATAAACAAACATCACAGCCAATTCGGGTATATATTGTTTTGTTTTTCTTATATTTTCGGGCAGAGTTTCCCAGTTAATCTGCTTTGAGGCAGCTCCGTCATTTGCCAAATCACCTATAACTACAATTCCGGGAATATAACCTTCTTTTTTCATTGTCAGACAATGGTCAACGGCCTTTTTTATACCTTCACCATAAGCCGCTCCTCTGTCTTGACCCTCGTTTTTGGTATATGCAGAAATTGCATTTGAAATACCTTTTACATCCCCCGCAGAACCTTCATAGATTAAATATGAACTATCCGAAACTTTTAATATTTTTATATCATCTTCGGGGTCAAGTATTGCACATAATGATTTTAAATACTGAACCTGACGGGGAAACATTTTCTGATTTGATGCTGTTGAATCAAGAACAAATATAACTGCCGCTTTGTGAAATTCATCAACTTTTATCTTGTTGCCAAGCACAAAAACTGACTTGCAGACTATTGCAACCATCAATATTATTAAACTTACTTTTAAAACTCTTTTGTGCATCAGATTTCCTTTTAATAACTTACCGTTGCCTTAAACGGTTTTGTGAGTGTCAATTCCAATTCCGTAAAGGACGGAATTTCTGCATCAACACCACGTTCTGCCCCTGAACCTACAAGAGATGTTCCTGCGCCAACTCCTGCACCGATTGCGGTTGCCGCAAGCAAACTGTAATCGCCCATAGCCCCGAACAATAACCCTGCCAAAGCACCTATTGCTGCGCCTGCTACGGCATTTCCTACCGTTCTTGCAAGTTTACCGTCATTTGTTACCGTAAAATCAATATTTTCGGTTGAAATTTCGTAAACTTTGCTTTCCGGTGTTACAAGCTGGTTAAAATCAATTACAACTCTGCCGTTACGTGAACCGTAGGTTGCGTGACGGGCTTTTGTTAACGAACCGTAAACAAGGCTTCCCTGAGGTGCAATTGTTACCCCGTTATATCTCAAATCATCCGTCAATACTGCCACAACTCGATCTCCTTTTTGTGCTGAGGAGGTGTTTATCGGATTTTGAAGGTAGGTTTTTATCTTTGTTCCGGAATCAATTGAAACAACAGAACCTTTTAAAATGGTTGCCTGTTGTGATTTTACCGTTGTTCCCGGTGTCAGATATACTCCGTTATTTGCGGGTGTTTTGTTGTTTGAAACTGTATAATTATTGTTTTGATTTGTGTTATACGTGTTGTAGTTATTATAATTTTGAGTACTGTTTGCATTTTGGTTATACGAATAGTTGTTATTTGTATAATTTTGCTGAGTAGTTATAGTTTTGGGAGTGTATGCGGTTTTGCCGCTTCCGATATTTGTCTTATTTGTAGTAGTTGTGTATGTATTTGTATTGTACGTATTTGTTGTTGCGGGTGTGGTATAAGTTGTTGTCTGAGGGGTATCGTTATCGTCAAAAGTGTATTTGTTGTAGTTTGTGTTCGGGTTATTCCCTGATACAATAAGTCTTTGTGCTAAATTATCATATACATTCAGTGTGGTCGTATTGAATGACTGTTCGTATTCGGAGCCGTAATTTTTGAAGGTTTTTAATATTGCATTGTTAATTTTTTTGTTGTTGTTTGACTGGTAGTAATAAAAGAGGTTACGACCGCTTTGCTGTGCAATAATTACAACATAATCACCGTTATTTCTCGAATCAATTGCATAATACGGTTTTTCGTTTACGACTGTAAAATTCTGGGTATCAAGATTTGTACGAATAATGCTGTTTGCTGTGCCTTCTGCAATATTTTTAACATAAAAAAGTTCGCTGAACGCAAAACATGAATTCATTGTAAATAGTATAAATGTTAAAAATAATGCCAAAATCTTTTTCATACGGTTCCTTATATTTTGTTAGAACGATTTGTCAAATACAATGTTCAAAAATTTAGGGTCTTGTCTGAGGTGCTGCCTGTTGGGCAGGAACCTGTTTTTGAAGAATTGTTCTTGTGGTCTGTTTTGTCGTGGTTGTAGTACCGTCATCATTGATTTTGATGAGGTAGTCGACAATATCTATTGAAAAAGGTTTGTGCATAGCCGGAGCCGCAAAACAAATGAATGTTGTAAAAAGAAATGCGATACAAAATATAATGATACTCATAGCTTTTACACTCAAATTTAAAACCTTGAATACCAAAAATAAAACTGCAACCGCTATCAATAATATTATTGCCAAACCCATATACACTTCCTTTTCTTTACTAAATTATACATTTAAAACTCAGATGTGTAAAGTAGATTTTATATTATGTAAAATATATTATAACCACACCCTTACCCTTTCATAAATTAGGAGAGGGTACATAACTTTCTCCTTCTCCAAAAGAATAGGAGAAGGCCGGGATGAGGTAAATGTTGCAGGTTTGCCTGTTCTGTTATATAATGCCGGTAGGCAGGAGTATTTATGAAATTGGGAATTAAGAATAGTATTATAATTGGAATTTTTGTAATTGTTGTTTCCGGTATCGCTTTTGCACAAGAAGATGTTATGCTGCCGAGAATTGAAGGCGCAAATATTTCAAAAGTTCCTTATGAGCAAAACAATCTAAAAAATAGAGAGCTTGAGGCTGAGTTTGGAATATATATGCATGAAATCCAACGAAGAATCAAAATGAACTGGGACCCTCCCAAAGTAAATGAATCCGCTAAGATACAGGTTCTGATGACTATTGCAAAAGACGGAAGTCTATTAAAGTATTCAATATCCCAATCATCCGGAAACAAGATTGCGGATGACAAAGCATTAGATGCGGTGCGTCTGGCTTCTCCCTTTAAACCTTTACCCGATAAATTTAAAGGTAAATCAATAGATACGTTATTTACATTTGATTATAATGTTTTTTCAAGGAATAACCCAATTAACACGATTGTATCCCCTGTTTCCTCTGATTTTAACCCAAGCGAAATGTATGTAAATTTTAACGATAGCACTATAATAATGAAAAAAGATGCATTTTTATATCGTGATGGTTATGTGTATCTGAAAACCAAAAAATTAGGAGATAATTATAAACACTACAAAGTCGATTGTGCAAATAACAAAATAGGTTCACAAATCTCTCAAAATGCCTATACAAGAATTTTGTACGGGGATGTTCATATGCACACGCCAACAGGATTTGATAAAAAAGTTTTTGATTATGCGTGTTCCGTAAAGTAATTGATTTATAATTGAATTCAATAAAATCAAGTAATGTAGGCAGTAGGGTGCGTCTTTTTACAAAGCGAAGCGACGAGGAACGAGTCGACTGAGCCTGTATGCAAAGCTGACGCACCAATTGAAAATAATGGAATTACTACAGCCTTGGTAACGCTCGGCTTCGTAATGACAATACCCCCGTCCTTACGGCCATTTCCCCCTAACAAGGGGGCAGATGCAGCATTGTAAGTTGGGCTTTCAGCCCAACAACAACCCTCACCCGAAAATCAAAGTTTCGTAAACTTAACATGATTTTCTACCCTCTTCCACAAGGGGCGAGGGAATGTAATTTCCCTTTCTTCTAAGAACAGGTTGGGGCTATTACGACAAAATTACAGATATATTATTTACCCTTACCGAGGTCGCCGGCTTTTTTTGTGGTTTTTCCGATTACGTTATAGAAAAATTTGTCTGAATTTTGGGCTTTCATTTCGGAAACTCCGACATAAGTACATCCGCCCTTTGTCGCAACGTGGTCAATTAACGACTGAACAGTATTTTCTCCCCGTTTAAATACCATTTGGGCGGAACCCAGTGCGGTTTGTGCCGCAAGGATGAGTGATTTTTCATAATCTAAGCCGAGTTTTTCACCTGCTCTTGCCATATCTTCTATTATCTGATAGAAAAATGCAGGTCCTGAACCGGAAATTGCGGTTACAATATTCATTTGAGATTCGTCAACAGTAATACATCTACCTATGTATGACAGCAGTTTGACAATATATTTTATATCATTATTTGTTGCATACGTACCTTTGCAGATTCCGAACATACCCAGTTTTACAAGTGCGGGGGTGTTTGGCATTACCCTTACAACCCTTGCATCATCCAAAACAGATTCGATTTTTTCGGTTGTAACGCCTGCCGCAATTGAAACAACCAGTTTATCGGTACGTTCTATGCAGGGCGCAATCTCATTTACAACCTTTTCAACTTCATTTGGTTTTGTCGCAATAAATATAACATCCGAAATTAATGCAAGTCTTTTGTTGTCCGAAAAGACTTCAATGCCGAGTTTTTTCGAAGCAAATTTTGCTGATTGCAGAGTTATTTCGGAACCTCTTACCAAACAATCTTTATTGGATGCAATTCCCTTGATTATTGCACCAGCCATTTTCCCGCAACCGATAAATCCTATGTTCTTCATAATATTTAACCATTCCTTATTTGTTTTGTTGACTATTAATTTTTTTTACTATAACATTAATACTATATGACAAATAAATTGTAAAGGGAAATAAAATTATGAGACGTACACTAGAAGGAACAAAAAGAAAAAGACAGCACGTAAGCGGTTTCAGAGCAAGAATGTCAACCCCCGGCGGACGTGAAGTATTGAACAGACGCAGAGCGCGCGGTCGTCACAAATTAGCAATTACCGCTAAAAAACGTGCATAGTAAGGAAGGCAGAAACAATGCTGCCAAAACAATACAGATTAAAAAAAAGAAGTGCCTTTCAGGCAACCTATAAAGTTAAAAACTCCACCCACTCGGGCGGAGTGACTTTATTTGCGGGTAAGTTAAAAACAGTAATAAAACAAGATAATGAAGGCAGTATATTTACCCCTCCGACAAAAGTCGGATTTGTAGTGAGTAAAAAAGTTCACAAACGCGCAGTTAAGCGCAACCGTTTAAAACGTCTTATGAGAGAAAGTTACAGATTATTATTAAAAGACGGAAATCTCGGAAATTCCCAAAAATATGTTTCTCTGATTTTTGTCGGCTCGGGCAGGGCATTGGGAAAAGATTTTGACTATATTAAAACTAACATTAAAAAAATGCTTGAAAGGATATAAGAATGCTTGAAGGTATTTATGTTGATAAAATTCTTATGTATCCCGAAACCCGTGCGTATCCGATAAAACCGCAGGAAACAGCAGGACTTGTTGTCGGAACGGAGTCTTTTTACCGATACAGCCTGAGAGAATCAACTTATCCGACACTTTCTATTGTGGATGAAATTTCTGACGGACAGGGAAATGTTATTCCGCCGGGGCATTACGAACTGGCATTGTCTGATGACAGAGATTTTTTAATAATTATTCAGTCAAAAAAAGCGATTGCGATAATTCCCGTTTTCAAGGTTGAAGTTGATATGTCACAGTATGAAATGGTGCGTGATGAAAAATCTTTAAAACGTGAAAAGAAAGAGCAAAAGGAAATAGCAAAAACCAATAAAAAGCGTGCAAGAGCGGGGATGCCGCCTGTTAATGATGAACAGGATATTTATCAGGAAGCATCTATGGAATACGTGCCTGCGGGAGATTATTATCTGATAAGATATGAACGTGCTGATGTAAAAGCGTGGGGAGCATTCAAAGCCGAGTAAACTCTGTCTGGTTTTAGTACAACAACGGGCTATTTAGCCAAAAATATCTCTGAGCCTTTAAATTCTCTGTACAGAACAACTACATCCGGCGGAACGGGGGTATTTGAATGGTTCATCTTTTGTGAAATCATATTTGCAAAAGTTTCCGCTACAAATTCCGTTGGGGCGGATGGTGCATAAACGGATACAAAATATGCCGTCTGCTGTTGTTTTTCATCTGTTAAAAATTTCATCGTTATATCTGACTGTTTTTTCGGAATGTTACGCAATTCTTCATAAAGTTTGTCACCTGCTGTGATATTGTGCTGCAAATGTCCGAGTTCGTGATAAATATGACGGAAAACATCTCCTTTTCTGTACGGCAAAACAAGCGGAATACCGAGTTTTTTGCAGTTTAATACAAGGTTATTAAGTTCTGTTGACTGTTCTTTTTTGGACATATTTTTAATTTTTGTCATATCGGGTGAGAGAGAATTTTTATCAAGTGCCTGTTTTATCGGTGCGTTTGACATAATCATTTCAAGATAAAACTGAGGGGCTTCCATAAAAGATTTTGCCGTTGAACCCGCACTATAAAGGTTTTCATACAATTCCATTTTTTCTTTCAGCGAAAATTTCTTTTTCCCGCTTTTAAATTCATTAATCTGTTTTATAAATTTTTCATCCGTTGGTCTGAACAGTCCGTAAAATTCGTATTTGCCGTTCTTTTGAACAAGCAAGCCCTGTTTTATATTGCTTTCAATAAATGAATTAATGGTTTTATCAAGGTTATTTATACCCGTTTTATTGATATTGAGAGTTGTACCTTTGCCGTTTTGGGCGGGGAAATATGTAGCCATAACATTATCGGCTTCTTTTTTGTATAAGATATTTTCAAACATAACGGCTTTGCCGCCCGTTGCGTTATATGTGTTTACCATACCTTCGCAAACCCAGTTCAGAACATCTGTCGGCATATTTTTATCGATATATTTTACACCGAGTGTTTTCAAAACTTTTTTTGCATCATCAGGGTTGTCTGTCGGGGTGAAGGTTATTGTTGTAAAAGAATTTTGGCTGATATTTGATGTAAAGTACAAAAGGCTTTGGGGATATTTGCCGTAAGCTTTTTGAATTTCAGTGTTTTTCGTGCTCGTTACGGGTTGATGTTTTTGTTGATATGACGGGACTTGATACTGACAGCCTATACTTTGAACTTTCATAAATTCTCCGATTAATCTTATGCTGAATATAATACACCTAAATCAGTTATCTTGCTTTATTACAAACAATTATTAAGGAAAATTTACATGATTATTGAAGGCAGGCAATTTTTTGGTATGTTTTTATTTAATATCGGTGTAGGCAAGTGTGTTATGAATAATTCTATCCCGACATTAGACTCAAATAAAGATAAATTCAATAATCTGCGTATAAATAACGGTAATAATACGCAGAAATACTGGCTGCCTGCAAAAAATAACGAGAGCGATAAATTTAAAACAGTTGCCGAAATGCAAAAAATTATCATGACACCGGAGGAAGCACGAAAAACCAACAACACAAAGGTAATCGGGCTTTCGGTAGCCGGAGCAACAGTATTGACCGCAGCAGGAATTTTCTTCTTCTTAAAAGGCGGTTCAAAAGGACTGACAAAAGGCTTTTTAAATTTAAGAAACTATATTGAAAACAGAATTCTTAATTCAAAACTGAATACTGGAGTTGCTCCGAATAAAATCTGGCTGTACCTTTTGAAAGGTACTGATAACGTACTTGCACACGCTGAAGCCCTAAATAATTTCACATCGTTTAAAGATGTTCTGTTTACAAAGATTATGGGAGTTACAAAGTTTACAAAAAAAATACACTCGTCTATTACAAATCTTTTTGAAAAAATCGGACGCCGTTCGGTTATGAGTTCTTACCGTTCAAGTGAAGGCAAGTTCAAAGAAATTCAACTGCTTAGCAAAAGTCTTTCTGCGAGGGCTGTGGGTAAAAACATGTCTGAAATCATTGAAATAGATGGTGTCAGTATGACAAAACAACAATGGCTTGATAAAATCAGTTCATTAAATGCAGAAATTGCACTTGATTATTCCAAAAACTTCGGTCAAAAAGCATTGCGCGGCAGATATACAAAGATGAAACATGCTGTTCAGGATTTGTTTGACAAGTTTAAAGATATGAAAATCTTTTTATCAAAAGACACCCTGACAAGATTTATTGCAGAAGAAAATCTCCAAAAAGAAAAAGCAGCAATTCAAAAGGCTATAAAACTTCACAGACAGAGAATTTCGTATTCGCTCAAAGATATGACCGCTGATTCGAACGAAAAAATAATGGAAATAGTCAAAATTTTGGGTTATAAAAACTCTGATGATATTCTGAAACTCGGAACAATAAGAGGAAATCTTCAAAAATATGTTAATTCGTCAGGCAAAGATGAAATAGTAAAACAACAGATTATTGATGATATTACAGAATTGCGAAACACGATAGAATTAAGATTGACGGGACATTCAGACAAAAATGCCTATATGGAATCTCTCCTGACAAAACTTGATGATTTGAAATCCGGAATAGAAACTTTTGAACAAGGAAAAGTTGAGCAGGTTCTGAAAATATACAAACACCTGCTTCCGGCGGACAAATACGATATTATTGCCGATGCCTACAAAGAAGGGGTTAAATCTCTGGATAAATCAATAAAAATTGAAAGTGAAGATTTTATGAGTAAACTGAGAGATTTGACACTCGGCTCCGCCCCCACAGATATTTTAACCATTTTGGGTTCATTCGGAGTTTTGGGTTATCACCTTGGCAAATCAAAAGATAATGACCAGCGTCAGTCAATAGCGTTAAAATACGGTTTCCCCGCAATTGCCGGTATCGGAGTATCACTGTTTTGTAATGCGAAACTGTTTGCCGGTTCTAAATCGCTGCTTGTCGGTGCGGCATCGACCTGGGTATTGAACAGAATCGGTGAATGGGGTGACAAACAATTAAAAAAGCGTAAAAGTATGTCTGCAACCGTGGCTTAAAATGTTGCGCTGAAAGCCCAACTTACAGATTATATATAAAAGGTGCGCACGCATACGCTTTGTCTACCCTATATATTTCGTATTTAATTAATAAAAAAAAGGGGCGGTTTTATAAAGCCACCCCCTTTTTTATATATTTATCCCTACCCTTCTGTTGTTTCTGTTTCAACAGTGTTTCTTACAGGGATTCTCATTCCGTAGAATGAACGGATAACGAAGATTATTGCAATAATAAGGAATACTCCGCCAACATAAGGCGCAATATCTCTGAAGGATTCGTTAATTGCAATTTCCATCGCCAAAAGCCCGAATAATGTTGTAAATTTAATTATCGGGTTCATAGCAACGGATGAAGTATCCTTGAACGGGTCACCAACCGTGTCGCCAACAACTGTTGCTTCGTGCAGTGGTGTACCTTTTTCTTTCAGGTCAACTTCAACAATTTTCTTTGCGTTATCCCAGCAGCCGCCGGCATTTGCCATAAATACAGCCTGGAACAAGCCAAAGATTGCTATTGCAATTAAGTAACTTACAAACAATGATACCGCATCAATATTGTTATTAAACGGTGCCGATAAGCATGCAAATGCAAGTGCAAATGCAAACAATGCACAGAAAATATTTACCATACCTTTTTGTGCATACTGAGTACAAATTTTAACAACTTCTTTTGAATTTGCTACGTTTGCACTCTTTTCATCGTTATCACCGAGTTTGATGTTTTCTTTAATATATTCAACGGCACGATATGCACCTGTTGTAACAGCCTGCATAGATGCGCCGCTAAACCAGTAAATTACCGCCCCGCCTGTCAGTAAACCTAACAGAGTATAGGGATTTAACAAGTTCAGAATTGTACCGGGGTCAGCATCACCCAATAATGTTTTCTTAATAACAAGAATTAATGAAAAAATCATTGTCGTAGCCCCGACAACCGCAGTACCGATAAGTACGGGTTTTGAAGTTGCTTTAAATGTGTTGCCTGCACCGTCATTTTCTTCCAGATATTGTTTTGCGTTATCAAAATCAGCATCGAAGTCGTATTCTTTTTTGATTTCTTCTTTAACATCAGGAATTTCTTCTATCAAAGATAATTCATAAACCGACTGAGCGTTATCTGTAACCGGTCCGTATGAGTCAACCGCAATTGTAACAGGTCCCATACCCAAGAAACCAAATGCTACAAGACCAAACGCAAATACTGAAGAATATGCCATCAGTGATTCAGGAATAAAGGTACTTGAAATATAGGCAATAGTCATCAAAAGAACGATTACCATACCTATCCAGAAACCTGAGAAATTACCCGAAACAATACCTGACAGAATTGTCAAAGATGCACCGCCTTCACGGGATGCTGTTACAACTTCTTCTGTATGTTTAGCCTTAGGTGATGTGAATATTTTTGTAAATTCAGGAATTAATGCTGCACCCAGTGTTCCGCATGAAATAATGGTTGCAAGAATAAACCATGTGTTTCCGCCAATATCCTTCAATAACCAGTTACTTACACCATAGGTCATACCGATAGAAAGTATTGATGTAATCCAAACTAACCTTGTCAAAGGTACTTCAAAATCAAATTTTTCAGCCTTCGGGGCATAAACGAATTTATCCCAGATGGAATTTATACCGTAAGCCACAACTGATGTGACTATCATTAAAAATCTCATGACAAAAATCCATGCCAAAAGCTGAACCTGATTATCCGCTCCCAAAACAGCAAGCAGAATGAAACTGACAAGAGCAACCCCTGTTACACCATAGGTTTCAAAACCGTCAGCGGTAGGTCCAATAGAATCGCCAGCATTATCTCCTGTACAATCGGCAATAACACCGGGGTTTCTCGGGTCATCTTCTTTGATACCGAACTGAATTTTCATCAAATCAGAACCGATGTCGGCAATTTTTGTAAAAATACCACCGGCAACACGCAGTGCTGATGCACCCAAACTTTCACCGATAGCAAAACCGATAAAGCATGCTCCCGCAATTTCGTGCGGAACAAATAACAGGATAATAAGCATCATAATAAGTTCAACAGAAACAAGCAAAACTCCGATACTCATACCTGCTTTTAACGGTATGTTCATAACATTGAGCGGGTCACCTTTTAATGAAGCGAATGCTGTTCTTGAATTAGCAAGAGTATTCATTCTGATACCGAACCATGCAACAGCATAAGAACCCAAAATACCTATAACTGACCAGCCGAGAATTATTAAAACTCCGCTTAATTCCATGCTTTGCAGATATCCGAAATAGAACGCAATACATGCACCGATTACAATTTCCAAACCTAAAAGGAATTTTCCCTGCTGGATTAAATAAGTTTTACAGGTTTCAAAAATTGTGTTACCAACGTCAGCCATAGCCTTGTGGACATCAAGTTTTTTGATTTCCAGAAACTTCCACAAGCCGAAAAACAACCCGATAACCGAAATGCCGAGTCCTATCAAAAGCAGATTGTAACTGCTTTCGGATAATTCACGGATATTCGGAACAGGTAAATCGGCTTCACTGGCAAATGAGGGCAGAGTTGTGAGCAAAAAACCCCCGATTAAAGCCATTAGTGATGTAAATTTTTTAAACATCATCATCTCTCCTTTTTTTTACGCAATACTTGTTCACACGTATATTATATGGAATAATAAATAATAGAACAATAATTTAACATTTTGACATGATTATTTGCAATAATTTTTTAATTTGATATTCTTAGGATATGGAGAATTTTATCAAATATACGTGGATGTTTCTTGTTGCATCAGGGTTTTTGTGTCTGGTCGTAAATCTTCCTTATAGCGCATGGCAAAATGCGTATATTGATGAACTTAACAGAATACAGACTGCTCCTCAGGTTAAAATAGATGCAACTTACCGCTATCTGGAAGCAATAGAAAGCGGGAAAGAGGATATTTCAAACGGGATTTTACAGACTCCGCCCAAAAAATATTACAGAAAAATCCCAAGAGAGCAGATTCGCCGTGTATCAAGGGCTTATGCAAGTCTGGATTATGACATGGAATTACCAAGAAGAAAACCTCAGACAAAAGTACAGAAAAAATACCAAAAGCCCTTGTATAGGCGTGACCCCAAGAATCCCAAAATACTTCACCCTGTCAGATAGGTTCTCATACACTTTAACTATTTTGTAATCATTTCATACTTTTAAATGATGTTTAAAAAATGGAATATTATAGAATAATCATGTAGAGAAAAGAATTTGGGCAGGTTAATGGAACAAGATTTTGATTTTTCCTCATATAACAACATAAAGCGTCTTTCAGAAGACGAACTTTCTGTTCTTTGGGAAAAATATCTTGCCGATAAGACAGACAAAGAATCAAGAGATAAACTTATAGTACAGTACATTTACCTTGTCAGATATGCGGTGGGCAGAGTTAAAGTTTCCCTGCCGTCAACTATTTCGATAGAAGATATAGCGGGCTACGGGGTAGAGGGCTTAATAAATGCAATTGAAAGATTTTCACCTCAGAGAAATACAAGATTTGAAACCTATGCACTTATAAGAGTCCGTGGTGCAATCCTTGATAAGATTCGTTCTCAGGACTTTTTACCCAGAAGTTTGCGCCGCAAAATCAAAGAGATAAAACAGGCAACCGAATATTTAAAACAGGAACTCGGACGAATGCCGACAACCTCCGAAATTGCTAATTATCTTGATATGGATGTTGAAAAAGTGACACAAATTATGTCCGAAGATGTTGTTGTGACTTCAATTTACGACAAAAAAGGCAACTCTGAAGACAGCATGGAAATAATAGATACCATTGAGGATACAAATAAATTAACTCCTCATGAGCAAATGGAAGAAAAAAATGTCAAATCAGATTTGCAAAAGGCACTCCAAAGGCTTCCCGAGCGGGAAAGAACTTTAATGGTCTTGTACTATCAGGAAAATATGACCATGAAGGAAATCGGTGAAACTATGGGAATGTCCGAATCCAGAGTTTGCCAACTCCATGCTCAGGCAATTATGAAACTCAAAAATATTCTCAATGAAAACCGCACAACACGTTTACAGCAAGCGATTGTCTAAAAAAATGATATGATTTACCTTTTAGCCTCGTAATTTAATATAACAAAGTCTATTCGTTTGTTCATGTGTCCTTTATATGAAACGTTATCGTCAAACGGCATCATTTTCCCGAAACCGATAGCACGTAGTGTGTTTGGTGAAATGTCGCATTTTTTTATTAGAAACTCCACAATTTCATCTGCTCTCATAAGTGAAAGTTCTATATTTGAAATTTCATCCCCGTCTTTTTGTGTAAGGGCATTTCCTTCAACAACACAGGGTTTTCCGATAAGTTTAATAATTCTTCCGATTTTAATCATAAATTTGTGAGAGTTTTCCAAAATTTCAGCTTCGCCGTCAGAAAACAAATCATCTGTTGCAACACTTATGACAAGACCTCTCGGGACTGATGTAAACATAATGTCTTTGTAATCCGAAAGTTCGTTTTTTACAAAATTTTTAATTTCATCGGTTTTTGAAAATTCACTTCCGTTAACAATTTCGGGAGTATAGATATTAAATACCGTAAAGAGGATTACAAAAAAATAAAAATATTTGCTCACGATTTTATTTTTCACACAACAATCCTCTCAATTATGATTTTTACCAAAATTGAGATTTTATCATATTAGACGGTGAGGCATTATTTTAGGGTTTAATTATTGAAAGGACGTATTTGTCGTCAATGAAATATTTTTTAGCACATTCCAAAACATCATCTGTTGTAACCGTTTTAACAATTTCTTTCATTTTGTCCGAGTATTCAAAGCCGAACCCGAGTACTCCGTATTTTGCAAAAGTACACGCCTGCTGAATATTTGTTTCTTCAAGGAATGCGCATTTTCCGATTAAATTATTTTTTGCATCGTTTAATTCTTTTTCCGAAACAGGAATTGTGCGTATTTTTTCAATTTCTTCATCAAAACCATTGAGGCAGGTTTCAATGTTGTTGGGTTCTGTTGCAATATATATCATAAAGTTGCCCGTGAGTTTGTATGTTTCATAAGTGCTGCGGACAACATAAGCCAACCCTTTTTTATCACGCAGTTCCAAAAACAGGCGGGATGATAAACCGCATGCCCCAAGCATGATGTTTAACAAAACAAGGGTTGCATAATCCTTTTCTCCGCAGGTTGCAACCTGCCAGCCCTTGACAATATGCGCCTGATTTAGGTCATCTTTTGTGTTTATTGCTTTTTTTATTCCGTTCAAAACAGGTTTTTCTATGAGAAATTCATTATTGTCATTGTTTGGAAGTTTGCCAAGAGTATCATCAATTTGCCCGAAAATTTCGTCTTTATCCAAAGCCCCAACCACAGCCAGTGCTTTTTCTCCGTTGTTTATGATGTAATTATACGCATTCATCACATCTTCTTTTGTTATTTCGTCAAGATGTTCATATATTTTTGTCATTGTGTTTCCGTAGTAATGGTTTTCAAACATCTCGTTGAAATAGGCATCCATTGCTTTTGCTCTGGGAGAATCCAATTCCGCCGGAATTTCCCCTTTTAATTTTTGGCGTTCTTTTTCAAATTCTTCGAAGGTAGAATTTGTTATAACTTCATTCATAAGTTCAATTGCCTTTGAAAAATCTTCATTCAGGCAGACAAATTTTAATCTTAAATAATTCGGGAACAGTTCGCTTGAAAAGTCAATCGCATATTTTTCAAATTCGTTTGCTAGTTGTTCAGATGTATAGTTTTTTGTTCCCTGCAACAATAATCTTGCCATAAGCGAATAAATACCGGGTTTATCTTCGGGTTTATTCAGCAAAATGTTAAAGCATACCGCCATACGGGGAGTGTTATTGTTTTTTTTGTAAATATATTCAATACCGTTATTAAGTTTGGAAATTATTTTAGTCATTATCTGCCCTCTTTATATATCAATAGTATCACGGGAGTAATTAAAAGACAAATTTATAAACTTATGATATACTCAGAATATGGTTAACAGAGTAAAAACATCGGCAGTAGTCGGAATAAATGCTTATGAAGTATCTGTTGAAACGGATGTTGTAAATTTGCTTCCCGCAATGGCAATTGTCGGACTGCCCGATACTTCTGTAAATGAGGCACGTGACAGGGTAAAATCGGCAATAAAAAATTCCGGCTATACATTCCCGTCAAGAAAAGTTGTTGTGAACCTTGCCCCTGCAGATTTAAAAAAAGCGGGAACAGGTTTTGACCTGCCTATTGCAATCGGAATAATAATTGAAGAAGAAGTTCTAACCTCCGAACAGGTGAAAGATTATGCCTTTATCGGGGAATTGTCGCTTGACGGGGCAATAAGGGCAGTACCCGGAGTTTTACCGTTAGTTTTGGGATTAAAAGATGCAGGGATTAAAAATGTAATCGTTCCGATGGCGAATGCAAAAGAGGCTGCTTTAAACGGCAGTGTTAACGTATATGGGGCGGAGCATCTGACAGATGTTGTTAATCATTTTACCCAAACCCCTTTAATTCAGACAAAAATTGATATTGAGAAATATTTAAAAGAACAAATGGAGTCAGATTATCCGTTTGATTTCAGGGATGTCAAAGGTCAGCAGAAGGCAAAAAGGGCGCTTGAAATTGCGGCAGCGGGCGGTCATAATATCCTTATGACCGGTTCTCCGGGGTCGGGGAAAACTCTTATGGCAAAATGTTTTGCATCAATTCTGCCGCCGCTGGAACTTGAAGAAGCATTAGAACTTACCAAAATATACAGTATTTGCGGACTATTATCCCCTGATGAACCCTTAATGGTAAAACGACCGTTTCGTGCGGTTCACCATACGGCATCCGCTAACGGAATTATCGGGGGCGGAAGTACCCCAAAACCGGGGGAAATTACTCTTGCAAACAGAGGAGTTTTGTTTCTTGATGAGATGGTTGAATTTCCCAGACAGGTTTTAGAGGTCCTGAGGCAGCCGTTGGAGGACGGAGAAATTGTCATTTCAAGGGCAAAGCATTCAATTAAGTATCCCGCAAACTTTATGCTTTTAGGGGCAATGAATCCTTGTCCGTGCGGATTTTTGGGAGATAAAGAAAAACAATGCACCTGTACCGATTTTCAGATAAATCGCTACAAGGCAAAACTTTCAGGTCCTTTGCTGGACAGAATAGATATACAAATTGATGTTCCCCGTCTGACCCCTGCCGAACTTCTTGCATCAACAGAAGCCGAAGAAGATTCTGCCGCAATAAGACAGAGAGTAATTAAAGCGAGGAAAATTCAGTCTGAACGATACAAAAACGAAAATATACTTACAAATTCCGAACTAACCTCGGATTTGCTCAAAAAATACTGCCAAATTGATGAAAAATCAAAAGAGTTAATGAAGGTTGCAATAGTAAAATATCAACTTTCGGGAAGAAAATATGACAGGGTATTGAAACTTGCAAGAACGATTGCCGACCTTGACGGAAGCGAAAATATAACACAATTACATCTTATGCAGGCACTTCAATACAAAATGGATATCAGTAATTCTAACGGTTAATATATGATTATAACATTTATTCAGCCATCGATGAACCGGAATAAATTTTTCAGTAAGCAGGGTGGCAAAGCGTATGCGTGCCCACCAATAAATTGTAAGTTGGGCATACCTGCCCAACAAATTTAATTGTCGGCTTAAAACCCGACTTGCAAAATAAACCACGATTGGTAACAACATTTACCTCCACAAAAAAATGCCAAAGACATTCAACCTAAACCACTGTTGGTAATATACATTTACCCCTAGCCGAAGGAATGGAAATTTATTTTCATAAAGATATTGAATGCCATAATATAGAGCCGTTTAAACATCGAATATTTTGATTCCAAAAACCGTTTAAAAATGTTTTTGTATGAGAGATATTCAAGCATATATTTGTAGGCAACGCCTGTGAAATCGTTATCTTCATCGTATTTTATTATGGGGAGATTAAACGGGTCTTTTTCTTCAAGCCACCATTTTTCACAGAGGAGTTTCCCTTTTGATTTCAATTCTTGGTAGGCAGGGGTTGAGGGGAAGGGGAAGAAGGTTGTAAAAATTCCCATAAAATGCTGGTGTGAGTTGACGTAGTCAAAAACTTCTTTTGCATTTTGAAGGGTATCTCCCTCGTAGCCCATAATTATACCGACAGAAACGGGAATGTCGTATTTAAGGCAATTTGCGTATGCTTTTTCGTAATCGCTGATAATATTGTGCTTTTTGTTCATGTTATCCAATACCTCGCGATTAGTGGTTTCCATTCCGATAAATACACTGAAACAGCCGCTTTTTGCCATAAGTTCAACAAGTTCTTCGTTGAGCAGACTTTTGACAGTCATTTGTGCAGTCCATTTTTTCTTTAAGGGAATCATTTTTGTATATAGTTCCCTGCGGTATTCCATATCGGAGGAGGCATCCTCATCAATAAAGGCAATAAGTTTTGATTTTGTGTGTTTTAAATCTTCTATAACCTCATCAACTGGGCGAAGGGTAACTTTTCGTTTGTACATACTTGCGATAGTGCAGAATTTGCAGTCAAAGATACAACCTCGGGAGATTTCTACGTGTTTAACGGGAAGATACCATTTCCCTTTAAAAACAGAACGGTCAAGGTGAATATTTTTCAGTTCTGCACGTTCCTCGGGTTGGTATATTTTTTTAAGCAGTCCGAGCCGAAAATCTTTAATGGCTTTCGGCAGGGAAATTTCCGCTTCTCCGACAATTGTTGCATCGGCATATTGTGATGCCTCATCAGGGCAGAGAGTTGCGTGAATACCGCCTATGATAACGGTCTTGCCTAAAATTTTGTATTCTTCCGCAATTTGATAACCTCTGAGTGCGGTAAATGTGTTTATTGTGATTACAACTAAGTCGGTGGGGTTAAGAAAATCAATATCTTCGAACCGTTCGTCATAAAAATTACATTCAATATCATCGGGGACAAGACTTTTTAATTTCGCAACCGTGGGCGGTTCAACTCCGAACCAGGTTCGGTGTTTCGGTTGGTGCTTTTTATATGCCTGCATAGGAAATATAAAAGTAAGTTTCATTTACCCCTCATAATAAAACCATTTTGATTATACTACTTTATTACACATTAGGACAAGATATTAATAGTTTTTGTAATCAATTTTTGATGGAATTTTTTTGCCCAAAACTCTGAAATAAAGGTTTTCCAATATTTGTATAAATTTTTTTTGTTTAATTTTGCGTGTCCTGTTAAATATATTTTTAATCGAATATGTTTCATCCCAAAGAAAGCGGTAGAGTTCTTGCAATCTGTCCGGTGAAATTCTTTCGGGTTTGTGCACAACATGCATAAGATCATAATAGTCGTAATTAAGTGTCAAAAGCCGGTTTTCATTTTTATATTTTTGGAAAGTTTTTGTACCGGGAAGGGGGGTGAACAGGGTGTATCTGATTAAATCAACTCCCAAATCGTTCACTTTTTGCGGAATAGATTTTATGCTTTCCTCATCATCGTATTCCATTCCGACCATAAAGCCGCCTGTTACCGAAATACCGTATTCGTGAAGGGTTTTGACACATTGTTTATATTCTTTTACCTGATTTATTTCTTTGTCGGCTGATTGCAGGTTTGAATTGTAAAAACTCTCAAATCCGATGAAAACGTGAAAACATCCGCTTTTTTTCATAAGTTCAAGAAGTTCTTTATTTTTAAACACGTTATAAGTAATTGGGGTATAGTATTTGATTTTCAGCGGAATGAGAGCGGTCATAAGTTCTTTGGCGTAATCAATATCCGCAATTAAATTCGAATCCATAAAATAGACTTCTTTAAATTTTTCGTTTTTTATTTCATTTACAATATCTTCAATAGGTCTGCGCAGATGGTGAGATTTTGTAAATGTACTGACAGAACAATATGAGCAGTTGTTAGAACAGCCTCTTGTTGCATAAATCGTATTCGGGGCGTAGTAATTGAGATGTTTTATCAAATCTCGCCTCGGGGTAATATATTCACCCTCTGATACGCAGGTTGCACGGTATATTTTTTGGGGAGTTCCGTTTTGGATATCTTCTATTAACTGCGGTAAAACGTATTCTCCAAACCCTGATATAACGCTGTCACAATGTTCTGCGACCTCATCGGGACAAAGGGTTGCGTGATGTCCCCCGATAAATGTGAAGGCTCCCCGTTTTTTCCAGTATTCACTCAGTTTGTACGCTCTGTCAGAAGATGAGGCACAGCAGGAAATTCCGACTATATCAAAATTTAATTTGTCATAGTTTACTTTTTCCATTCCCTCATCAACAATTCTGATTTCCGCATTATATTTTTCGGGAACGCTTGCTGCAAGAATTGTCAGAGATAACGGTGCAAAACTGTTGTTTATCGTAAAAATATTTTCGTATTTGTATATTAAGTCTGACGCAAGTATTAGTAAAATTCGCATAAGTTTATTATATAATAACGTTATGAAAAAGATTTTATTTTTAATATTTTTTATTATTTGTATGTCGTTTTGTTCCGTTATGGC
>CAMHMW010000013.1 GCA_946186335.1 uncultured Candidatus Melainabacteria bacterium | reverse complement strand
ACAAAAGGGACAATGACTGGAAGAAAAATTCTTAAAAGTTTAAGCTAAAAATTAAGACAGGGTGCGGCATCGCCGCACCCTGAATTATTCTCCGAGTTTTCTGAAAACCCCTGCTGAAACTTTTTCCATATTCTTCATAAAATCAGGATAAGGATTAAACAAAAAATCATAAGGGTCAGTAATAATATATCCGTCAGTTTTCAGGATTCGCTTCATATTAACAAGAGTCCGTTCATACAGTTTATCATCCATGATATATTGCAAAACGTTATTTGCGGAGATAATCTTAAACTTATTGTCGGGATATTCAAGAATTGCCTCCTGAACAGGAGTTTCCCATTTTGATTTTTGCGGGTTTGTATAAGTATTCCACAAAAAATTAAAAATCTCATCATTAACTCTGTAACGCGGTTTAGGCGGCTGATAGGTCTGTTTATAAATATATGCCGAGATTAAATCAAGAATTTCCGGACAACTTTTTTGTCCGAGCCGGTTTGAATATGTATCTTTTACAAAACTTTTACCTGCGTATTTTGGAAAATGCTCATAATCCCGCAAATCACAGAAAGAATCGTATTTTAAAGCACTTAACTCGGGTGCAGAATCTAATTCTACCGTATATAAATCGACATTTTTATTTAAAGAGTGATTCCCTAAAATACCCTTAATTGACGCCAGATAAGAAAACGGCTCCTGAGAATGGGCAAGCCCGACAATCAGCATTTCTTTCGGGGTATCATCCGGTTTTGAAAAGATTTGAAAAAACAAATTTTCAAGTTTTGCGTAACCGCGTTCATTAACAAGAGAAACAACTCCTCGTCTAAAAAAGCAGGACTGAGTACTGTTGAACTTGTAAAAATCAGGGTGCGCCGTAAAATTCGCTTTTTGTATTTTACGGTTTTGCGGATTATAAATATTTGAACATGTAACAGGAGTGATGTACATATAATAAACTAACCATGTAAAAACAATTTTTGCAAATAAAATTGCGACTTAACCTTTGCGTATTTCACGGATTTTTTTGTCCAAATCCAAAACCCGTTTAGTCCACGTATTATCAAGTGCGGCTGAATATAATTTGTTTTTGATATTTTCATCTCTGCCAAGAACAATAGCCTCATCTAATTTCTGCACAAAATCATCACTTCCGTCAGCGATTAACACACCATCATATCCGTAACACTCCAAAAGGTCTTTTGTACAGACAACAGTCTTTTTCATTGACATATATTCATAAAGTTTTATCGGATTTGTAGCTTTTGCAATATCTCCGTCTTTAAACGGGATAATACAGCAATCAAAGAAGTTTACATATTTGTATAATTCGGAATATGGCTTTTGTTTAAAAAGAAAAACATTATCCGCCGGTATTAACTTATCGGAAGAACTATCATAACGTTTCCCGATATAAACAAAATTATACTGAGGTCTTTTCTTGTGTATTTCGTTTATCATTTCCCAGTCAAGCCACTCGGCAAGAGCACCGTAATATCCGACTATCGGCTTATCTTTACTGTGTTCTATTACAATATTAAAGTCCGAATCCGTTATTTCCTGAACCCCTGTTCTGAAATCATTAACATTTACCCCGTTAGGGTTTAATATTACCATATCTTTGCCAAAACGGGTTACTAATTGATTATAAAGGCTTTTTGCAGTTGCGCAAAACAGGCAGAAATCAATCTGATTCAGATTTTCAAACATCTCTATCTGTAATTTATTATCGGAAGTAATCAATTCACTAAAATCATCAATGTAATCATAAATCAAATTGATACCGCGGTTTCTTAACCTTTTGCAGTTTTCAAGACTAAAAAATTTCTCAACATTCGGAACTATTAAATAAATTTTTTCAGAAATTTTTGGTGAAAAATGAAAGAAATATTCTTTATTAAAAAATATTATATTACCATCCGTTTTCAAGGATGTTTTTTCTTTATTTCTTTCTGCATATAAGAAAATGCCGTTTTCTTTTGCAAAACATTTTGCTCTTTGATGAGGTCTTTGGTGCAGAGGGCTATTCCATGCTAAACCGACAATAGCATATACATAATCGAATTTTTTAACCTGAGCCTCAATAAATTCAATTTCTTTTTTGCGTTTTCCTGTTCTGTATTTTAAATCTTCATATATTTCTTTACGTTTTAGTTTTCTGGTTTCTCTGTTAAGTATATGCACCGTTAACAATTTGGAAAGAAATTTTGCTTTGTTAAACGACACCAAAAAAGATATTCCCATAATTGTTATTTTCTTTTTGATTTTATATTTTGCACATTTTTGATTTTTTACCGAAAAAATTTTTTCGCAAAAATTCAGTTCATAATCATCTGATTTATCCTTAATTCCAGCCATAAAATTACCCTCATTATCCATGATACATTATACAATAAAACAACATTCTTATCTCAAAAATAAAACAAGAGACAGGCTTATCCTATCTCTTGTTTTATGCGCTTGGCGCGATTCGAACGCGCGACCTATCCCTTAAAAGGGGAGTGCTCTACCTGCTGAGCTACAAGCGCACAAGTCCATTTATATTTCGGTTATACTTCGTGCTTTTCTATCCTAACAAGAACATTTCCCGTTGTCAATCATTACTTATTCAGGCGTTTTTTAATTTCTCCAGTTCCGCCAGTTCTTCCTCGCTGAACATTTCTTTATTCGAATGGTGCGGACAAATACTTTTCGGGAAGGTCATGTAATCACCGTAAATATTTCGTACAACAGAATCAGCATCATTCGGGCAGCCAAATTCGTAACCTTCAAAAGTAACAGTCTTTAACGGGAATATCTGCTCATAATCATATATCCAGTTACTCCATCTGTGAGGAAATTCCAGTCCCCAGTGAATTGACGGGGAAACACTCTTATCAACTGGTCTGTTTTTGTCAATTATCTCAACCGTAATTTTGCGGATAAATTTCAGTAGTTTGTCCGTATCATTTATTCTGAACGGATTTATGCTCAGTAACTTGCGTATAAATTTTATCTTCTTATTTAGTTTAATCTTGTCTTTTCCCGTAACTCTTTCGGGATAAAAATCAAGCGGAAAAACATCCACAAACGCCTGTGCAATCTTTCTGTGCCGAACTTTTATAATGCTGGTCGCAGAAGCGTTTTTATCACGCCATATCTCACAATACAAATCGGGGTTATTTGTCTTTTCATCAAATATCGCCAGGAATTTCTCAAAATCTTCCCTCATCATATCGGTATCAATATCGTCATCCCACGGGATAAACCCCTTATGACGAAGTGCACCCAATAGTGTTCCGCCGCTTAACATATATTCAATACCGTTTTCACGGCAAACCCTGTCGACCTCTTTTAATATCGAAAGAAGCGCCAGTTGATAATCTCTCAAAAAACCCTCCGCAGGCGGCAATTTGGTAATATCGGAATATTTTGTATAATCAACGGTAACCTGTTTTTTGTTTGCAGACTTTAAAACACGAATTTTTATCCCCAAAATCTTTATCAATTTGTGGCTGTAATCCGCATCAGTTATAGAAAAAATATTTGACAAAAAACCTTTTAACATACCATTGAAAATAAGCCGATAGGGGGACTGTCTTGGCTCTCTCGCATTAAACGGGTCTTTGCATTTTGCCTTACAAGGCTTTCAGCCTTTGGCAAAATGGCTTCGCCCTCTGCTCGTTCGCCGCTCGAACCGAACAAGGCGTTCGCCTTGCGGGGTTCTCGCCCCTATTTTTTACGAGAACTGTTTACTTTTGAAAATAAGCCGATAGGGGGACTCGAACCCCCGACCTATTGATTACGAATCAATTGCTCTACCACCTGAGCCATATCGGCTTATCCCTTATGGTTGTTATATTAGCACAAAGTTGTTTGTTTGTAAAATTATGGTCGGGGGGGTTATGTTGGGCTGAAAGCCCAACTTACATGTTTCAATTTTCGGGTGATGTGTTGGGCAAGTATGCCCAACCTGCAAATTTTAGGTGGGCACACTAACGCTTTGCCCACCCTACTTACTCTGCAAACTATCACAATCCCAAAATATATCTGTTGACGTTGGCGGTCATATTCATCATCCGGAAAACGGTATCCTCACAATTTTTTAATTCAGATTCCGATTCTGACACCATTTTTTGTTCAAATGTCTGAACTTCATTTAATTTCTGTTTTTTTAGTGCATCCCTGATTAAAATTTGAGCCTGACTTTCGGAGGTTACATTAACGGGGTCAATTCCCAAAGCCCTCAGTTTGCGCTTTGTTTCTTCGCTCAAATAGCCGCCGCCAAATATACCGAAATATCCGATACTGTTTACAGACATAAATTACCTTTCTTGCTGTCATTGTTTTAATGACATTTCTACCCAAGTCAACATTATCTGTATCGGCAAAATTTGAAAAAACTTTAATAAAGTGGTATGTTGGGCAAGTATGCCCAACCTACAATTTAATGGTGAACACGCTGACACTTTGCCCCCTGCTCACTATAAACTAAAACGCATCGATTGATTCTTCAACGTAATTTTTAAACTTGGTGATATTACCCTGAAATAAGAGTTTACAAGTACCGACAGGTCCGTTTCTGTGTTTTGCGATAATAATTTCCGACAAACCTTTTGATTTTGCTCTAATCTTTTCTTCGTCCTCTGATTCACCTTTGTTATAGTATTCCTCACGATATATGAACATTACAATATCAGCGTCCTGTTCTATTGAACCGGATTCTCTCAAATCAGAAAGCATCGGGCGTTTATCATTTCTGCCTTCAACCGCACGTGATAATTGCGACAAACATATAATCGGAACATCCAGTTCTTTTGCTAATATTTTCAGACCTCTTGATATTGCGGAAATCTGCTGCAAACGATCATCCCGTCCGCTGCCTTCCATAAGTTGAAGATAGTCTATAACAATTAAGCCCAAATCCTTTTGTTGTGTTTTTAATCTGCGGCATTTTGTTCTGATGTCTGTCAGGGTACATCCGCTTGTATCATCAATGTATATCGGAGCCTGACTAAATTCCGTCATCGCACTTGTAAGATTATCCCAGTCTTTCGGAAGCATTCTCCCTGTTTTAAGCCTTTGGGCATCAACCTCGGCATGAGAACACAACATACGCTGGACAAGTTGTGAAGATGACATTTCAAGAGAAAATATACAGACCGGAACTTTTGAGTTTATTGCAACATTCTGTGCAATATTCAATGCCAATGCTGTTTTTCCCATCGCAGGACGTGCGGCAAGAATAATCAAATCAGATTTATGAAGTCCGCTTAACTGAGCATCCAGAGAATCAAACCCTGTGCTGAGTCCTGACAGTTCATCCTGATGCTCATAACGGTATTCAATGGTATTCCAGACCCCGATAACCATATCTTTTACATGTTTTAAATCAGTTGTAGCCTTGCTTGAACCGATTTCAAATATCAACCTTTCAGCCTGCTCTAATGATTCATCACTCGGTTCCAGATCGTAACCGTGAGTAACTATTTCAGAACCTGCATTTATCAAAGCTCTTTTTATCGCTTTTTCCTGAATAATTTTTGCATAATGCACGATATTTGAAGTCGTAATCGTATTTTCCGCCAAATCGTTTATGTATGCTCGTCCTCCGACAGATTCCAGTTTTCCGTCATAATTTAAAACCTCAGAAACCGTTACAATATCAATATTATCTCCGCTGTTATACAATTGCATCATCGCTTCAAAAATATATCTGTGTGCAGGTTTATAAAAATCTTTTGCTTTTAATTTATCGGAAACCTTCGTCAGAGTCTCGGGGTTAACCAGAATTGCACCCAAAACTGCTTCTTCTGCTTCAATATTTTGCGGAATCAGAGTTTCATCAACTTTTCTTTTCGTACTTGCTGTTGCCATATAAATTCCTTACTTACTAACTTACTTTTATCAAATTTCTTTTACATTAATATAGTAATACACAAATATCCTGTCATGGTGATAAAAAATTTTGTTATTACAAATAATTTACATGCAGAGCTAACGCATTTCAACTGTGCATTTAGGGGTTTTGTAAATAAATGTAACAAAGAGAAAAAGCATGTGCAATTTTTGAATATATAAAACGTTATATAATATATATATCATTTGTATTAAGGAGAGCACATGACACCACCTACCTCAAATCCATTCGGATCAATGACCGCATCGCCGGGAAAAGTGGATTTTTCCGCAAATTCGGGATTTAAACTGAATAATAATACAAATTTTTATAACAACAGTAAAGGCAATACGAGCGGTAATGCCAGCAATCACGCTAAGAAAAATAATGATGAGGAGGGTATAAAAGACATCCTCAATTCTGCGGTGGGTGATTTTACGGAAAGACCTCTGCAAATAATGATTCGTGAAATTGCAAAGAACTTCCTGATATTTACCCCGATTGGCTGGATTATTCTTCTTGTAATTCTGGGACGTAAATACAAAGGTAATTTGAACAGCGTAATGAAAAACATAAACGAAGGAATTGTGGATGTAGTCAATTCATTCAGCGGACCTAAACAAGAACAGTAACAGAAAAATTAAAACATAATATAAAATAAAAAGCCGGCGTTTGAACGCCGGCTTTTTTTGTTTTAAAAATTATTCGTTTACCGCCTCCAAACAGTCAGGACAAATTCCGTCCTCATTGAGTTCACGATATTTCCAGCAGCGAACACATTTTTCGCCGTGTGCTTTTGTTACCCATACGGTGTATCCGTCCTCCGTGTATTCGTTCAGAACATCTGACGGTGCGGAATCTGTTACTGCTGCCTGTGATACAATATAAATATCCGCCAAATCTTTTTCGTTGGCTTTTAAAACGGCATCATCCTCCGCTTTCACGCATACCGCAACTTCTAACGAACTTCCGACTTTTTTATCAGCCCTTAACGGTTCAATAGCACGTGATACAACCTCTCTTGATTTAAGAATTTTTGTAAATTCTTCTTCAAGTTCGGGAGCATTCCATTTCGCATTAACTGACGGGAAATCGGAAAGAAGAATACTCATCAGACCGCCTCTTTGAATTTCGGGAATATTCTGCCAAATATCCTCTGCCTGATGAGGCATAACGGGTGCCAAAATCTTAACAAGCGCCATCAGATTTTCGTATAAAACAGTCTGACATGCCCGTCTTGACAAAGATTTTTTGCCTGCTGTATATAACCTGTCTTTTACAATATCAAGATAGAATGAACTCAAATCAACCGCTGCAAAGTTTTGCAGGCTTTGGAAATATTTGTAAAATTCATAATTTTCAAATGATACGGTAACTTCTTCAATAAGTTTATTCAGTTTATGAAGTGCAAATTTGTCTATAGGTTTTAATTCATCATAAGCAACGTAATCTTCTGACGGATTAAAATCAAACAAATTACCGATTAAAAATCTTGCGGTATTTCTTGTTTTCTTAAAAATTTCGGTCAACTGTCCGATGATATTGTTTCCGATTTTAATATCATTTCTGTAATCAACGGAAGCCGCCCAAAGCCGCAAAATATCTGCCCCGTAGTTTTTGATAATATCATCAGGTCTGATATAATTACCAAGAGATTTTGACATCTTACGACCGTCCTCCCCGAATACAAAACCGTGAGTTAAGACCTGTTTATAAGGTGCTTTTCCCTGAGTTGCAATTGAGGTTAACAGAGATGACTGGAACCAACCTCTGTGCTGGTCGGAACCTTCAAGATACATATCAACGGGTGTGTGACCAAGTTCATCCGCTCTTTTTTCAACAACCGCACGCCAAGAAATACCCGAATCAAACCAGACATCCATAATATCTTTTTCTTTCCGGAAATGATTTTTACCGCATTTCGGACATACAAAACCGTTTGGCAAAAGTTCTTCTGCTGAGTATTTTACCCACGCATCAGAACTTTCTTTTTCAAATATTTTTGCAACATTTTCAATGGTTTCATCGCTGCAAATTACTTCTCCGCAATCTTCACAATAGAAAATCGGAATCGGAACGCCCCATGCCCTTTGACGTGAAATACACCAGTCTGTACGGCTTTCTACCATATTACCTATTCTGTTCTCACCGCTTGCGGGAATCCATTTGACACCATGAATTGCATCCATTGCCTGAGAACGGAATTTATCAACCTTAACGAACCATTGAGGAGTTGCACGGTAAATTACCGGATGTTTACATCTCCAGCAATGTGGATAACTGTGGTTTATATCCTGTGCTTTTAGTAACGCTCCGCATTTTTCAAGCATTTCAATAACCATCGCATTTCCTTTATAATAAGGAACGCCGATTAGTTCAGGAATACCGACCTCATCTTTCCAGACACCCTGTCCGTCAAGAGGTGAAAATACTTCGATATTATATTTACATCCTACTTCATAGTCCTCAAGACCATGTCCCGGAGCAGTATGAACAGAACCGGTACCTGCATCAAGGGTTACGTGTTCCCCTAGAATTATCGGTGATTTTCTGTCAACAAGCGGATGTTTTGTGTTTAACAATTCCAAATCCTGTCCCGAACAGGAACCAAGAACTTTAATATCTTTTTCATCCCATTCAACATCCGACAGGAACGCCCCCAAAAGTTCCTGAGCCGCAACATAGACAGCACCTTTATATTCAAAGAAAGTGTATTCAAATCTGGGGTGCATAGAAATTGCCATATTTGAAGGAATTGTCCAAGGTGTTGTTGTCCAGATAACAGCATATATATCCTGAGAGCAGGAAGACAGGAAGGCAAACTTTTTACAGAGTTTTTCCTTACTATCATCCTCAAACTTAAACCGAACATATATTGAAGTTGAGGTATGATCTGCGTACTCAACCTCGGCTTCAGCAAGTGCAGTTTCACAACATGCACACCAGTAAACAGGTTTTAAACCCTTTTCAATGTAACCTTTTTTATACATTTCACCAAATACTCTGACCTGTTCGGCTTCGTATTCGGGGTTAATTGTTAAATAAGGGTTTTCCCAGTTACCTAAAACGCCGAGTCTTTTAAATTCGTTCTCCTGACCTTTAAGGTTTTTATGTGCAAATTCACGGCATTTTGCTCTCAATTCGTGTTCTGTTATTGAGTGTCTGCCCCCTTTCAGGTTTTTTACAACAGCATTTTCTATCGGCAGACCGTGACCGTCATACCCCGGTACCATAGGCGCATAAAAGCCTTTTTGAGATTTATATTTAATCAAAATATCTTTCAGAATTTTGTTCATCGCTGTTCCGACGTGAATTTTTTCGGAACTCAGATACGGAGGTCCGTCATGCAAAACAAATGAATTTGATTTATCTTTGCTTTCCAGAATTTTGTCATATATTTTATTATCTTCCCAGAATTTTTGAATTTCGGGTTCTCTCATTGTGGCATTAGCACGCATTGCCAAGGTTGTTTGAGGTAAGTTAAGAGTATTTTTATACTCGGTTTTTGTTTCTGTCATAGTTTTATCCTTCTTCATTTTCGCAAATTTGTTTCGGTTTCCACCAGCCCAAAGTGCTGTCGGCTTCAAAATCTTTTATAAACACATTCATTTTATCATAATCAAATTCATTTTCCCAACGGGCAATAACGACCGTTGCAACACAGTTTCCGATAAGGTTAACCGTTGTTCTTCCCATATCAAGAATCTGGTCAATCCCAAGCAGTATAGCAACCCCTATAATCGGAATATTGAAACTGGATAAAGTCCCTGCAAGAACGACAAGCGATACCCTCGGCACACCTGCAATTCCTTTACTTGTAAGCATTAGTGCAAGCATCATGAGTATCTGCTGGTTTATATCAAGATTTATTCCGCAAATCTGGGATGAGAAAATTACCGCCATTGCAAGATAGAGAGTACTTCCGTCAAGATTAAAGGTGTATCCTGTCGGCATAACAAAACTTACGATATTTTGAGGAACTCCGAATTTTTCCATAATTTCTATGGCTTTCGGGAAGGCGGCTTCGGAGCTGGCGGTTGAAAATGCAAGAATTGCAGGCTCCTGAATTGCTTTCAGTAAATTTCTGAATGAAATTCTTGCATATTTGCAGGCAATAAACAGTACCAAAAGTACAAATACCGCCAGTGCAACATACAATGAGAATATGATTTTTGCATAGTTTTTGAGTATTGATAACCCGTTCATTCCGACAGTTGATGCTATAGCACCAAAAATACCGAGAGGTGCAAAATACATAACGTATTCGGTAAACTTAAACATTATATCGGAAATTGAGCGCATGACATTCATAACGGGTTCGGCTTTTTTCCCGACCGCTATTATTGCAAGTGCCATAAAGATTGAAAAAACGACAATTTGAAGCAGATTACCTTCTGCCATCGCCTGAATTATACTTGTCGGAAAGACATTTACTATCATTTCCGCAATCGATGTATGAGGGGTTGTGACTGCCATCAGTCCCGCTTCTTTTAACAGTTCAGGGTTTGCTACCGTTCCTGTTGCAAAACCTTTACCGGGATTAAATATATTTCCCATTGTAAGCCCGATAATAAGTGCAAGAGTGGTAACGATTTCAAAATAAATAATGGTTTTAACACCCACTTTTCCAAGTTTTTTGACCTCTCCGTGTCCTGCAATACCTGTTACAAGGGTTGCAAACAATAACGGCGCTATAATCATTTTTACCATTCGTAAAAATATTAAAGCCAAGGCACGCATTTTGACAGCATAATGCGGGGCAAAATGTCCGAATAATACCCCCAGCACAAGTGCCAAAAATATGAATAATGTAAGTCGTGAATGTTTCAAATTATAACCTCTGACAAAATTATAAAACAAACATGACCAACCTTAAAGCCACTGCAAAAAATATTTACTCATCATCTTCTAATCGCTGTTTTAACTTGTCAAAAGCGTATTCGTTTAATACGAGATAGCCAAGCAAAAGATATAACAGAGTTCGCCACATGGGATTTTTATCCGTAAAAAATTTTAAATCATCCAGCGTTTCATAATCTTTTAATTCTTTCTGATATTTTTCAACATTTTCCCTATTCAAAGGAATTTTTTTGCCGTTTACCACCCGATACAATGCGCCGTTTGGATTTCTCCCGAATATATATTTTTTGTTTTCTGCGTTTTGCATAACAACTTTAAATATATCAGACTTTTCGGAGGAAAATACCGCCTTAAACTTTGTCCGTTCTCCGTTTTCCAATACAGAACCTTCTATCACATTCTTATCTTTTCCGTCAAGATTTACGGTAAAATTAACTTTCCTGCCGTTATCAAGTGTCAGATTAAGAGAATATTTATTTATGCTGTCCTTGGTTATTTCGGGTTTATCAACATCCGCAAGACGATTCAAATGATACAAAGCACCGCTTTTTACTTTTTCATCGTTATATTTCTGAACATCCTCAAAATATTCAACAACCGCTCTTTCTCTGTCTTTTGTTTCCTGTGATTTGAATAAATTCTGAACAACCGGGTCAGAGCCGACAACCCAGAGAATTAAAGCCCCGAGTGAGCCTTTTCTTAGCCACTCGTTTTTCTTTGCTCTTTCTACTCTTTGACGCAAATCATCTTCATCATCATTGTCGTATTTTCCAGATATACGGGGGTTGACCGAAACCGATGACGTAAAAAACTGACGATAATTATTAAAATTTTGTACGGAACAAATCTTCATATTTTTTATTAAAGTAGCACAAAAAATTTTTTGCGGTTTTATATTTATTAAATATACTTAAATAAAAGGAGAAAAAATGACAAAAATTTCGCCGGTTGCGGCATACCTCACATCAAGCAGAGCAGTTGTCAAAAAGGATGGCAACATTTGTCATTTTTTAACTCCTGACGGTTGTTATCTCGGGAAACAGGTTACAATGAAACAAAAAAACGGACCTACAATGCTTTTACGTGTAATATACGGTGAAGGCATCCGCCCCGTATATATTGAAAACATGGTTGTTAACAAAAATGTAATATGCACATCAGATGCAAACCCCAGTTCTCCGGTAAAAATAATGCCTTATCATTCAATGATATTCAGACAACTGGTTGACTTTTTTGCAGGAAAACAATACCTTTCAACAAAAGAAATAAAATTATCAAATAAGATTAACCAAATCGGAGTAACCCGAGAACACAGCATACCGGTTTTTGAGAACGTAAAAAATCCGGAATATACAAGCAGAATATATGATGTTCAGGAAAACCCGCTTACCCCTCAGGAAATGCCATACAAAACGTCCGTTAATTAAGAAATAGCGTTGGGCTGAAAGCCCGACTTACGTATTAGAAATATTAAATTTTCCATACGACCGTATTTGTCGTTGGGGTATTGTAATGTATAAATGTTGTTAATCTCTACGAATTAATAAATATACATTTTACCCCATCCTCCCTTTTCATTTTTTGTGATAGAATCAAATCATGATAGAAAGATATTCAAGAGAAGAAATGTCCAAAATCTGGACATTAAAAGAAAAGTTTAACTATTATCTGCAGGTGGAACTCGCAGTTTGTGATGCTTATGCAAAACTCGGTACAATTCCTGCTGAGGCAGCAGAAGAAATCAGAAAAAAGGCATCTTTCACAGTTGAAAGAATTGACGAAATTGAACGGGAAGTCCGTCACGATGTAATTGCGTTTTTGACCTGTGTAAACGAAAGCCTTGGCGATTTGGGGCGTTATGTTCATGTCGGAATGACAAGTTCTGATGTCATTGATACGGCGTTTGCACTTCAAATTCAGGACAGTGCCAAAATCATAAAAGGAGATTTAACAAAAACTGTAAATACTTTAAAAAAACTTGCAACAGAACACAAAAACACCCTCTGCATAGGGCGTTCACACGGAATACACGCCGAGGTTATGACCTTTGGAGTTAAATTATGCAACTGGATAGACATTCTGACAAGACAAAAAGAAAATTTTGAACACGCAGCAGAACAAATCAGAGTAGGGCAAATCTCAGGTCCTGTCGGAACTTACAGCAACATTTCACCTGAGGTTGAAAAACTTACCTGCGAAAAACTTAATTTAAAACCAGCAAAAATTTCAACACAAATTATTGCAAGAGATTATCACGCATACTTTATGCAGTCATTAGCTCTTATTGCAAGTGTTATTGAACAGTTTGCAACAGAGGTCAGACATCTTCAAAAAACAGAAGTTTTGGAACTTGAAGAAGGTTTCGGAAAAGGGCAGAAGGGTTCATCCGCTATGCCTCATAAGAAAAATCCCGTATTGAGCGAAAATTTATGCGGACTGGCAAGAGTTGTGAGGGCAAATTCAATTGTTGCACTGGAAAATATACCGCTGTGGCACGAAAGAGATATATCTCACAGTTCGGCAGAACGTATAATTTTCCCCGATTCACTCACTCTTGTTGATTTTATGCTCAACCGATTTAACGAAGTTATGGAAAATATTGTAGTTCACAAAGACAATATGCTTTCTCATACCGAAGAATTCGGCGGAATTGTTTATTCCCAAAAAGTCCTGCTCTCACTTGTTTCAAAAGGTTTATCCAGAGAAGATGCCTATACAATTGTTCAGAGAAACGCTCTTGATGCTTTCCAAAACAAAGGAAATTTCAGACAAAACCTTTTATCGGACAGTGAGGTTACAAAATATTTAACCCCTGATGAGATAGAAAAAATCTTTGACCCGCAGGAATTTCTGAATAATATAAACACAATCTATGAACGGGTTTTAGGATAGAAAATCTGCAAGAATAACATTACTTACAAGAATGCCGTTCGTTGTGAGCGCATAACCGTTTGGGGTTTTTACGAGCAGTTTCATCCCCTCATATTTTTTCAGAATTTCGTTGTATTCTTCATCAAAATCAATATTAAATTTTGCATTTATCTGCGAAACATCTATCCCTGACATACGGCGGAACCCCAAGAATATTTCTTCTTCAAGCATTTGGGTATCGGTTACAAATTTTTCACCCTCGTGTTCTGTCGGATTCTCAAGATACTCTTTCAAATCCGTTTTGTTACCGTATCTGGCACGGTTCTTGTACCCGTGTGCAGCAACTCCGAAGCCGTAATATTCACCGTTGTCCCAGTAATTCATATTATGCCTTGAATAATAATCAGGCTTTGCAAAATTACTTATTTCATAGTGTTCAAAACCGTTATTTGTCAAAGTTTCAACCGCACTCAAATACATTTGCGCCTGTTCATCATCATCCGTTTCAAAATTGCAGTATTCGTAAAAGTAACAGCCTTTTTCAAGAGTTAACCCGTAAAGAGAAATATGAGGAATATCAAGTTTTACAGCTTTTTCCAAATCTCCCGTAAACATTTCACAACTCTGTTCGGGCAGTCCGTATATAAAATCAAGACTTATATTTTCAAATCCCGCTTTTTTAGAAAACTCAACCGCATCAAGAACTTGTTTTGAGGTGTGACGGCGATTAATTATTTTCAAAATATCATCATTAAATGTCTGGCATCCGAAACTCAGACGGTTTATTCCAATATCGTAAAGCGAACGCAAATAATCATAATCAACATCATCAGGGTTTAATTCAACGGTAATTTCCGTCTGAGTGCTTACCTTAAAATTACGCATAACCTTCTGAAAATCAGAAATTGACAAAAGCGATGGTGTACCACCGCCAAAATAAAGAGTTTTCAGAACATCCCCCTCGTAATAATATTTAATTTCATTTATTAAAGCCTTTATGTATTCGTCTTTAAGTCCTGTATCGGTATATGATACAAACGAACAATAATGACATTTTGATTTGCAAAACGGAATATGAATATATGCGCTCTGAACCATAGCAACCTCTTAATTATTTTTCAGGTTCAAGAATTATTCTATCCGAAAGAACAAGCGGAACTCCGACTTCTTTTTCAAGACTTGCGACTGTTGTATTATAATCAAGCATAGCATTATAGAAATCTAAACGTGCGTTCAGATAGGTGTTTTCACCATCTTTTAATTCTATTGCATCTCCGACTCCGGCTTTATATCTTCCTGTTACCTGACGGTATTGTTCCGTTGCCTCATCAAGAGCAAGTTTTGCAATAATTATGGATTCTTTCGCCGTCAGCAAATCCAGATAATTTTTCTTTACGTTCAGATATATCGTGTCTTTTACATCATCGTAATCCGCAAGAGATTTATTATACTGCGCCTTCGCTTCATCTACCTGCTTTTTTACTTTCATCAGGTTAAGTCCCGAATAACTTAATCCGACACCTAACTGTCCCGAGCTTACATTGTATTCATCCCCTCTGCCGTTTGAATAACTGCCGTAAATTCCCACATCAGGAGTAAAATTTCTCCTTGTCGCTCTTAAATTCATCTTTGCCGCATCAACGATTTTCTTTGATGAAACCAGTTCAGGTCTTACATCATAAGCAGTGTTAATTAAATTTTCAAAAGTTTCCTCAAAATCTTTCAGGGTTAATTCATCCGAAAGTTCATAATTCGTATATTCCGGAATCCCCATAATCTGAGAAAGTTGTACATAGGCTACCTGTAAAACATTCCTGACCGTAACCAGATTCAATTTGGCTTTTCCCAAATTATATTCGGCGGTTACAACATCTATTTTTGCCTTTTTACCTATTTTATAAAACGCCTCAGCCTGACTTAACTGCAATTCATAATCTTTAACCGTGTCTTCATACACTTTGACCTGTGCCTGAGCAAAAAGAATATTGTAATATGCCGTTTTTATATTGTATATGACATCATTAATATTTTCTTTGGTGTCTTCTTTTTTAGATTCATAAACTCTTTTTGCGTAATCAGCAGAAGCCTTTGTTTTACCAAAATCAAAAACCAGCATATCAGCCGACACTTTCGGAATATAACCCATCGTGTATGTCATTCCTTGGTACGGAGCATTGTCGCCGGAATATCTGTTTCTCGATCTTGAAATATCAATTCCCGCACTTATCTCAGGGAAAAAGTTTGACCATGCCTGTCCGATTTTTGATTTATAAACCTGTTCGTTATAAACCGCAGCCCTTATGCTCGGATTACGTTCTATTGCAATATCCACACAGTCCTTTAATGAAAATACCGAATGTATATCATTTGTGTATTCAATTTTTACATTGTTTTTTGCAGCTTTTGACTTATCATTGATTGCATAACAAATTTGTCCCGATAAAAGGGTAACAAACAAAACTAAAATTAAAATATTCTTTCTATATAATTTCATCATCTTTCTCTCTTTTGTTATTAAAATACTTATCTACCGTTTCCTGAACGATAACATAAAATGCCGGTGTTAAAACAGTACCTAATGTTGCGGCAACAATCATACCGCCAATTACTGTTGAACCAACGGAAATTCGGCTATTCGCACCGGCACCTGATGCGAATAACAGCGGTAAAATACCTAATATGAATGCCGCTTCCGTCATCATTATCGCTCTGAACCTCAAAGCCGCCGCCTGAATGGCTGCTTCCTGAATGGTTAACCCGTTCTTTTCATGTTCTTCTTTTGCAAATTCAACAATCAAAATAGATTGCTTTGCTGCTAAACCGATTAAAGTAATTAATCCGACTTGAGAATACAAATCAAGTGCCTGCCCCATCATTAATTGGAAGATAAGAGCTCCGACAATAGCAACGGGTGATATTAAAAGTACCGCAACAGGTATCATATAACTTTCATACAATGCTACGAGGAACAAATATACGAATAACAATGCAAAACCGACGACCAAACCGGTTTGACCGGAGGATTCCTTTTCTTGTAGGGAAGTTCCGGACCAGGCATAAGTATAATCATTAGGTAAAGATTTGTTCGACAATTTCTCCATTGCATTCATTGCATCACCGGATGTTTTGCCGTTTGCCTGAGTACCCATAATTTGAACGGAACGGAATTGATTAAATCTTGTAATTGACACAGCACCCGTAATTTGTTTTGCTGTTATCATTGTTGATATAGGAACGGGTTTCCCGTGTGTATTCATTACATATATTCTTTGTAAATCTTCAATTTTATCTCTGTAATTACCTTCTGCCTGCATAAATACTCTAAAAATTCTTCCTATTTTATTAAAGTCATTTATGTATGAATATGAAACTGTTGAGCCGAGAGTATTATGTAACTCCGCTATATCAACATCTTGTGCTAAAACTTTCTCATAATCAATATTTAAAATATATTGAGGTACATTTGCTTGAAATTGTGTATAGACATTTGCCAAATTTGAATCCGCATTTGCTTTTTGTATAAATTCATTTGCGAAATTTGATAAATCTTGAACTTTTGCATTATTCAACGAAAGTAATTGGTATTCAAAGCCGCCGGACATACTCAAACCGTCAATTGCCGGAGGTGAAAAAGTAATAATTGATGCTTCATTTATATCGGCAGTTCTTTTATAAATTTCCGCTAATATTCCGTTATGAGATAAATCTGTTTGTTTTCCTTGTATAAATCTGATAACCTTATCAAATATATTAACTTTTCTGTCGCTCCATTCTTTCAGATTTATTACTACAAATCCCTGATTTGAAGGTCCCATACCGCCAAAAGCAATTATCTTTTCTTTTTCTATACCTTCAATATCTTCTATTGCCCTGGTAAATTTAATCATTACATCTTCTGTTCTGTTTAAAGAAGCTCCGTCGGGAAGTGTTACCACACTTATTAAATATCCTTGATCTTCATCCGGAATAAACCCTGTCGGAATTATTTTAAATAAACCAAACATTAAGAACATAATTGCAATGTATGTAATAATGGTTAATTTTTTGTTGAATACGAATTTTTTAACCATTTCAATATAATATTTTGTTAATATATCAAAATATTTGTTGAAATAATCCAAACCTATATTGATATATGACAAAATTATTTTTATATATTTGTTCGTAATTTCTTTTGTTTGTTTTGTCTTTTTTAGCAAAATAGAACACATTGCCGGAGATAATGACAATGCACAGATTGCTGATATTGCAATGGATACGGCAATACATACTGCAAATTGTTTATACATGGTTCCTGATAAACCGCTCATAAAACACATTGGAACAAATACCGCCATAAGAACGGCTGCCATAGCAACCAATGAACCGCCAACTTCTCCCATTGTAATTTGTGTTGCTTCAATTGCTGATTTACCGTTTTCAATGTGCCGTTTAACATTTTCTATAACAACAATAGCATCATCAACAACGACAGCAACGGCAAGAACGAGTGCGAACAAGGTCAAAAGGTTTAATGACATACCTAATAATTTAAGCGCTATGAATGTTCCAATAAGAGATACCGGAATTGTTACACAAGGAATTAATGTTGCTTTAAAATCACCTAAGAATACAAATATAATTAAAATTACAATAAGTGAAGTTAAAATAATTGTAAACTCAACTTCATTCATTGATTCTGTAATAAAAACCGCACTATCCATCATTGTATCAATTTTGAGTGAATCCGGCAGAGTTCTGGATAATTTATCCATTTCCTTATGTACATTATTAACAATATCAACTGTATTCGCTCCCGGTAATGGCATAACCTGAATTAAAGCTCCCGGTTTTCCTGCTATCAATCCGAATTTTGAATAAGATTTAGCACCTAATTCAACTCTTGCCAGGTCTTTGAGCTTAATTCTTGAACCGTTCGGATTTGAACGGACTACAATATTTTCAAATTCTTCAACCGTTGATAATCTGCCTTTTGTAAGTAAAGATAATTTTAAACTCGGCTTTGATAAAGACGGTTCATCACCTAATGCCCCTGTTGAAATTTGAGCATTTTGATTTCTTACTGCGTTTTGGATTTCGGATACCGTTACTTTATAACTTGCAAGTTTTGCGGGGTCAAGCCAAATTCTCATACTGTAATCATCAGCACCGAATACGTTAACGGCACCGACACCGCTTATTCTTTTTATGGCATCTTTTACATATATGTTTGCATAGTTTGTTAAATCCAATTGATTCCAAGAATCGTCTTCGGATGATAAATTAAGTATTATCGCACCAACACCGCTGACCTGATTTTCGGCTGTAATCCCCTGTTGAATAACCTCTTGCGGAAGCATTGACTGAACCTGTTGAAGTTTATTTTGAACATTCATCAAATTCAAATCATTATTGGTACCGGTTTTGAAAAATATATTTAATGTATATGCTCCGTCATAACTGGTAGAATTCATATAGAGCATATCTTTAACACCGTTTAACTGTGTTTCCAGTAAAGATGCAATAGAGGATTCTATAACTTCGGCACTTGCACCCGGATAACTTGCTGATATTGTAACCTGCGGCGGCGTAATATTAGGATATTTTTCCTGTTGCAAACCAAACAGTGAAAGTAAACCTAATATAACAATCAGTGCAGATATTACAACTGAAAATCTCGGTTTTTTTATGAAAAAATATAAATCGTCTTTATTAATAGCCATTCTAATCCCTTTTTATTTATTAAATAAATATATTAATTTTTCTTTTTGGTTTCTTTTTCCGGAACATACTTTGTAGTTTTTACAGGCTGACCTGATTTATAGATATTCTGAATACCTTTCATAATAACTTCATCATTATAATCAAGACCGCTTTCTACAATCCAGTTGTTATCATAGTTTTCGTTAACAACAATATCCTTTTTAAGTGTCTTTCCGTCTTTTACGACCCAAACATAATAACCTGTACCAACATCAGTTTTTGTTGCAGATTGAGGAATCAACATTACAGGCATTGCCTTATTAATACGAATAGTTACATTAACATAGTCGCCGGGAACCAATAATTCATCAGGGTTTTCAAATACCGCTCTCAATGTAACCGTACCTGTTGTTTCATCAACTTTATTATCTACAAATTCAATCTTACCTTCTTTTTCATAAGTCGTACCGTCAGCAAGACCCAAAATTATGGAAACAGAATTATCAAGACTCGGGTTTTCGTTCTTTTTTTCTTTAAAATATTTCTTAAGCTCTATGTAATCGCCGCTTTTTACAGGGAATATAACCTTCATAGGGTTTGTTGTATAAATCTGTGCTATAACTCCGCTTGACGGTGTAACATAATTTCCGACAGAAACATTTGCTTTCCCGATTCTGCCGTCCATTGGAGAAGTTATATTTGTATAACTTAAGTTCAAATTTGCTTTTTTTAACTCTGCAACAGAGCCATCCAAAGCGGCACGATATTTATTTCTGTCAGTCAGGGCGTTATCGTAATATTCACGACTGACTAAGTCTTCTTTAAAAAGTTCGGTTGCCCTTTTTAAATCTACTTCGGAATTTTTATAAACCGCAGTATTTTCATTTACTGTTGCTCTTGCACTTTTTGCAGCAAGCGCATATTCATCAGGCTCAATCAGGAAAAGTTTTTGCCCTTTTTTAACTGTATCACCCTCCTGAAAATATCTTTCCTGAAGCCAACCGCTGACACGAGCAATGATATCTACTGATTTATGAGCCTCAATACGACCGGTTGTGTTGTATTCAGGATAAATTTCCTTTGATATCGGTTTTGCAACTTCTACAGTTTTTGGCTGACTCATCATAATTGAATATTTAATACCCGCAATCAGACTTTTTGCCTGATTAAACAATATTGGTATTAAAATCACACACAGTATTATTATAATGGTTTTTGTTTGTTTTGATTTAAAATCTATTTTCATACTTCTTATTCCTATCTTGATTTTCCATAATTATCTTAACATGAAATTTTAAAATCTATAGGATATTAATATTACTTAAAAATTTTTGCAAACTAAATATTCTGCGGTCTTTGTTTATGATAATATTTTGTTTCATAAGAGGTATGATATGCGTGTAAATTCAGTTCAGACTTATTCAAATTATAATAATAATCAAAAATTTACGGGTTCTGTTAACTACAAAGAAGTGAACCAGTTTATAACAAAACTGCCGAACCGTTTAATTAAATATGTTTCCGCATCAGGAGATGAATTAATAAAAACGGGTAATTTGGCTGACAGATTGACGGCAAAAATGGAAAAATATTCCGATTCAACGGTTTTGAATTTCAGGATGAAAGACAGAAACGAATATGAAGTATTTTTGGAAAATCCGTTTTCAAATTATAAGCATTTGCTGCCGAGTTTAAAATTTTCGGATGCTGATAATGCCCTTGTTGATTTGGATGCCTATGAACAAATGGTAAAAAATGTTGAGAACACAAATCAGTTTGAGGTTGAGTTGAGATTTACCCAAATGCGGCACGATTACGTACCAAGAGATGAATTTAAACCCAAATTATAGTTTTTTATCATGACAAAAATATTTATTTTCGGTTTTTATACATCCTATGGAAGTTCGTTTTCTCAACTATACATGTAATCCCAATCGGTATATCAAACCTGTTTCCTTTAAGGCTCACAGGGATTTTGAAATTCTGAAAGAAAAATATGATTTACCCGTAACATCATCAAGTTATTTCAGAAGGGGCAGATATGTAGGCACTCCCGATGAGGAATATGCAGATGTTATAAAAGCGCTGGATATGACTTTTTTGAATGCCGATGGTTCCGAAAAGAAACAAATGCTGATTGCAGGTATCGGGGAATCTCAGGAGCCGTTTTCTGATCTTGCAGTTATTAAATCTCTGATAAAAGATAAGCAGTTAGACGATGTTATGGATTTGCATATAGTTGATTTGCAGTCAAAACCTGATGATAAAGTTTTGTTTGAACATTCGTTTTTTGATTGTAATTTCCCGCCCCGTTTTGCAAAAAACAGTTTTGTAACGGATGACGGCAGCAAAATAGGGTTGCCTGTCTGGCAGAAATATCGTGTAAAAGACGAAATTTTTAATTTCCTTAAAAAAACATATAACGATGTTACCAAATCTCACTGGGAAACAAGGGTACAGGAGGCTGTAAGTAAAATGCCCTCCGAAAGTTTTAATTTAATATCAATTAATAACACTCTTGGCTATATTGATAACTGTTATGTCATATATGATACAATGGAAAATATAATGAGGATACTGAAAAGAGGAGGACGATTTATTACCGATCCCGATTCCCGTTTTAACGGCTTATTGCGTTTCAGAATGGCTGAAATATATAAGGGAATATTTTTAAAATTGTAGTCCGTTTGTAAATACCTGTTTTTTGTTTAAAATAAAAAAAGGAATAAAGTAGCAGGAAGTATATTATGCACAAAAGCCCGAAAGCCCTTGTATTTGCAGGCGTGGGGTATATAAGGAAAATTTTATATTTACTGACTTTTCTCGAAGGGGTGACCTGTGGCAAAAGTTAGTATAATTATCCCTGTTTATAATGCGGAAAAAACTCTGCCAAGATGTTTAGACGCAATTTTAAATCAGACATACAATGATTTTGAAGCGATATGCGTGGATGACGGTTCAAAAGATTCCTCTTATGAAATTTTAAACCGGTATGCTTCAAAAGATGAAAGAATAAAAGCCTATACGCAGGGAAATCACGGACCTGCATTCACAAGAAATTTTGCAATTTCAAAAGTGTGCGGTGACTATCTGATGTTTTGCGATGCTGATGATTGGTATGAACCTGATATGGT
>CAMHMW010000012.1 GCA_946186335.1 uncultured Candidatus Melainabacteria bacterium | reverse complement strand
GAATTGCTTTAAGCATAAAAGATATTAACAAAGAAGATTCTGCAGATGCATAGTTATTAAACGGTTAAAACTAAAAAGCGGAACTGTTAAAAAACAATTCCGCTTTTTTATTTGTAAAAATGTTGACTTTTTGAAAAAATCAATTAAAAGATTGATGTGAAGTTTGCAATAATATAATATTGTAGGTATGGGGAGGTCTAACCTCAGGGATAAGGCAAGGGATAGTTCATGAACGACGAATCACTAAAAGCATCACTACAAAACGCAATATCCACAAACCAGTTATGCAAGGAATACAACTGGTTTGAAAATACTTTTCCTGACGCAGTTCAGGAAGCTCTGGACGTATTTTTTACCCCAAATTTTCGCCTGAAACTAATTGGAATCAGTAAAAATATCAATTGCCTTTTATCCTCAGAATCCTGTTTTGTTACAAAAATCAGGATAGATTATGAATACGATACCTTTTTCAGGCTGACGGATTCCGCCGTTGAAATCATTTTAAAAAAGGTTCTCGGAGAATCAAAGCAAAGATTTAACATCAATAAAATGTCCGAGATTGAATCAAAAGTCCTGACGGCATTTAATGACTTTGCGTACGGTCAGATAAAAAGATATATAAGTCCGACTCCCGCAAGTGAACTCAAAAGGGTTAATTTTGATTTAATCAATTTAACTTTTATTATTCAGGATGTTGACGATTTTAACAGAAGGACGGGTAAGTTTATTGTAACTCTGCCTGCGGCAAGATTAAGACCTGACGTAGTAAAAGCCGAAACTGCAAAATTTTCGGAAACAGATTTTCCTAATCAACATACAGAAGTTAATATTGAAGTCGGGAAAATGCTGTTTTCCGTTTATGATTTAAAACATCTTGAGGTTGGAGATGTAGTAGTTTTTGAGGACAGTATTTTAGAAAATTTTGACTTACATGTCGGGGAAACAACTATGCTTGTTACCTTAAACCCGAACATGAATTTACTTATAACGGAAGAAGAACAAATGCAAGAGGAGGGAGATGACATGAGCGACCCCGATAAGAATATATGGGACAGCATTCAGGTTGAAATGATTGCCTCATTTGATTCGGTGAAAATAACTCTTGGAGAGTTAAAGGACATCGAAGACGGTATGGTTGTCGATTTGGCATCCTTATATGAAAATAACGTAACGCTAAGGGTTGAAGATAAATCAATTGCCAGCGGCAAACTGGTTATTGTAAATGACCGCTACGGTGTTAAAGTTAACAAGGTTATTGCAGGTGCGGAAGAACAACTCGCACTATCACCAAGACAAAGAGCGGCTCTTGCGGCTGCACAGGCAGGCAGCGGAGTTCCTGTACAGAATGATATCCCCGCAGGTGAAAGCGTGGAAGTTAATCAAAACGAAGTTCAGGGCGAAGCCGAATACACCGAAGGCGGTGAATATAACGAAAACGGTGAATATCAGGGAGAGGCAGCCGAAGGCGGCGAAGAAGAATTTGATTACAGCGATTTCGACCTTGATGATGATAACATATAACAAAATTTCATAGTATATGAAAGAGAGGCTTTATGGGAGGATACGTAGTAAATTTTACGGTATATACAATGGCAATGACAGGGTTAATCTGTTTTGCCGTATTTGTTTATAAAAAAGTTATCAGCGGCGGCTTAGGTTCAAAAAATGCAAAGTTTTTGAGCGTGGAAGATTCTATGAGCCTTTCCCCCAGAAAAACTCTGCACGTAATTCGTGCCGGAAACGAAAAGTTCCTTATTGCATCAGATGTTGACAGAACAACTTTACTTGCAAAACTGGAATGGAATAAACCTGTATCTGAGGTTAATAATTCGGACAGATTCAGACAAATGCCTCAGCCCGAAACCGCTACGGAAGATATAATTGAAAAAATTGTTGAAGAAGAAAAGAAAATCGGAGGAATTGACCTTAATCCAAAACCCCAAAAAACTTCCGATAAGGTTATTCATCTTGAACAGGTTGACCCATCAAGAAAAAGAGTCGGGGCAAGACAAAAGATGGATTCAAAAGTTGTGGCAGGAGAAGTAAAAGTTCAGCAAAGACGAAGAATGCCGGAACCCGAACCTGTCAATACATACAGAATTGAAACACCCAAAAGCCGTTCTTTTTCTCCGATGAAAGAAATGGCAAAAAGGATAAACGAACTATAAGGACAAAAGATATGGACTCGTTGCAAACATTAAACCCTGTATTACAAATTTTGGTAGTAATGACCCTGTTTTCATTATTACCGTTCGCATTTTGCTGTATGACAAGTTTTTTGAGATTTGTTATAGTTTTTGCAATGCTTAAAACCGCAATGGGTACCCAACAGGTTCCGCCTGCTATTGTAATTATCGGGCTTTCAATAATTCTGACATTTTTTACTATGGGTTCAACCTTCCAAAAAATGTATGATATGGGTTCTGTTCCCTATCAGAAAAATCATGATATGATTGGCGCAATTCAGGAGGGTTCAAAACCGTTAAAAGAATTTATGCTTAAACAGACAAGAGAAACCGATTTGGAATTTTTTGTTGAACTTTCGCATAAAACACGACCACAGTCCCCTGATGATTTATCCATTTGGGAAATTGCTCCCGCTTATATCGTAAGTGAATTGAAAACATCATTTGAAATAAGTTTTGTTATATTCGTTCCGTTTATCATATTAGACCTTGTTGTTGCAAACATCCTGCTGGCACTTGGTATGTTTATGTTATCGCCGACGATTATTTCAATGCCGTTTAAACTTTTGATATTTATTGCGGTTGACGGATGGGCGCTCATCGTTCAGGGGCTTGTTTCAAGTTATAACTAGAGGATTAAACTATGGAAATCTTATTGGAATATTTGGCAAAAGGCTTTTTAATAATGTTATCAATATCTATGCCCTGCGTATTAACAGCGGCGGGTATAGGTTTAGTAGTCGGTATTTTGCAGGCGGTAACTCAGGTTCAGGAGCAGACGATTGCCGCAGCTCCGAAAATTCTCGGAGTATTTTTGGTAATAATTATAGGCGGAGTCGGATTTATAAGACTTTTGACGAATCTGTTTCAGGAAGGTGCGGTTCTTGCGTTTAATACAATTCCGCAGAGTGAAAACTTTGTATTAGAGGCGGGTTATCACAGATACACAACCCCTTTTGAAGGCGAAATGCAGGACAGGTTTAAAAATATCGATAAAATTGATTATATAATGAAACATCCCGGAAAAATCCCTTATGTTTATAACAGTGAAAAATCAAAATACACACCGGCAGCTAAAAATGCTATGCCAAGACCTGATTTGGTTGAATCTAAAAAAATGCTTGGAAGATAACAGATGGATAACTTTTATACAGCACTAATGGAAATGTTCCCCAAAGCCGCAACCTACCTTATGGCAGGTTCATTGGTGTTTGCAAGAATGCTGGGTTTTTTCAGATTTTGCCCGATATTTAACAGAAAAGATATTCCTCCTCTTGTTAAAATATCTATGGCACTTATTGTTACAACCTGTATTCTTCCCTTTTTATCGCCCGATAAGGTTATGACCGAATGTGATTCGTTTGCCCTGTCGCTTTTGTTAAATATTGTCGTAGGTGCAATGATAGGTTATATGGCACAGTTGATTACAATTGCAATTGATTGCGGGGCGGAAATGATAAATATGCAGATGGGGTTGTCATCTGCAACTGCACTTGACCCGACAACGCAATCACAGGTATCTATATTAACAAAAATGATTTCTCTTATGGGAATTTTGATTTTCATAAATCTTGGCGGAGTTTATTGGCTTTTTAAAGCGCTTTTGAGAAGTTTTGAAATTTTCCCGCTTTATTCGGCACATGTTCCTCTGGCTCAACTCATAAAAATGGATATGCTTATTAAAATGTCCTCAAATACATTATATATGGGGCTTCAGATAGCATCTCCCGTTTTACTCGCAACTCTTGCACAGGATATTATCCTTGGCGTAATTTCAAGAACCGCACCTCAGGTAAACGTATTCCAACTGAGTTTCCTGTTTAAACCGGTTTTGGGTGCTGCAATTATGGTATGGATTTTGCCTATGCTTATGAATATTATTGAAGAATACTTCCTAAGTTTTGCAAATATTATTTAGCAGTAAAATTTTTGATAAATTCTCTCAAATCTGAGGCTTCGTTTGTACCCACGACAAAGTCATAATCAGGAATTGCCTCTTTTAGTTCTTCTGTCATGTGGGCTAAAAGTCCGGGAATAATTATTTTTCGGGTTTTGATTTTTTCTCTGATACCAAGATTTATGAGAGTTTTGGCAACAATATCAGCGGTGAATTTTTCAGCAGACCACGCAGTTAATACACTCATTCCGTCCGCAGGAATAACAATTAAATAAGCCGGAACATTTATCCCTTCGAGTTCGTTTGCAACCGCAAAATAAGTCAGCGCAAAGTTTGTGGTTAAGAAAACTATTGAATTTTCATCGGGATTATTGAACTCGTAAAGTGCCGATTCAACCTGCAAAGGCTTTTGCGGGTCTGTAAAAATATTTTCACGCAGTCTGATTATTGTTGAAAACATTGCCTCTTCAAAATCTTCAAACACAATCATATTAGCGTATTTGCAGATATAATAACTTGCTCTTGCACAAATATCATATAAATTACCCGATTTTATCCAAACCGTTACGGGTTTTACACAACTTTCATCTTTTTCTTTTACGGCTTTTGTACGGGTTGTAATTAGGTAATCTTTTGTTTTTTGAAAATCAGTATCAATTATGGTATCCAGTTCAAATTTTTGATAATCTTCATAAGTTATAAATTTGGGATTTTCGCCTGAATAACCATTATTCTGACAGTTTTTCAGAATAATTAAATCAACACTGTAATTCTCATTTACTCCTTTAATTTCAAAATCGCAAATTCTTTTTATCTGTTTTTCAAAATCAGGTTTTAAACAATCAACACAAACTGCCAGAACAGTACGGTTTATAAAGGTTTTTTCGTGGCGGTAAAGGACGTTTTCACCGCCGATTTTAAGGTTTCCTATAGTAACCGTATTTTGGGCGTGTTTTATGCAGTGAGAATATTGTTCTTTTAATTCTTCTTTTACGTAAGGACATTTGTCAATCTGAATATTTTGTTTTGCAAGTTTCAGCGCAAAAGCCATACAGGTTGGGCATCCGCATTCTTTACAGTTTGTATGCTCCTCTTTTTTTGCGGCGGGTAAGTATTTAAAAATCTGCAATCCGGTCATTTCCATAATTACACCAGACCTTTCAGAATTTTAATATTTTCGGGAAAGTTTACCGTGATTATATTCGCACCCGCAGCTATCACCCCCGCACAGGCAGATAATTCTATCATTCTTGCTCTTTGCCTCAGATTTCCCCAGCTTGAAGGAAAGTCATCAAATTTAGCCTCTTTTGTTTTTAACGCTTCACTTGATGCATCCGAAAAAAGCGGAAATGATAAATATTTGTCTTTTTCTCTTTCCGGTTTAATTTTTTCCATTATGCTGAAACCGTACTCATAGCCGTAACCGAGTCCGCCTATATCGGTGTTCATAATTATTTTTTCAGGCGGCAAGTCCATTTCAACGGATAAAATATTAAGTTCTTTGGCAAGATTTATATCTATGGGAGTTTTTAATATCGCATAATGTTTTCCCTTAATAATTGCGGGAAGAATATCTTTATAGGTTTTGTCGTTTATATTTCCGAAAATACAACCTTTAATTCCGATATTATCAGCAATTTTTGGTATCAGAATTTTATCGGTCACATCATCTCCCGTTCCGATAAAAAGCAGTTTTTTGTCTGAAAACTTTTCTGAAATATTATTTATAATGTCCAAATCAATTTCATCTGATGTGAAACGAAACCCCAAAATGTCACAATATTCGGATATAATCAAATCCGAAAGACAATCTTCCGGATTTGAAATATTTATTATTTGTGCAAACAGTTTTGAATTTAAAGAAATTTCCAAAATTAACCCTGACCTCTGCTGTTTTTCACATCTTCCATAATTGCTTCAAATTCTTTTTCGTCAATGGTTTCTTTTTCGAGCAACTCTTTGGAAATTCTTTCAAGCATATCACGGTTTTCGGTCAGTAGTCTTTTTGCAAGTTCATATCTTTCATCAATGATACCTTTAATTTCCTGATCAATTTCATAAGCAACCTGCTCCGAGTAATCTCTCTGGTGTCCGAAATCTCTGCCCATAAATACGTTTTCCTGATTTTTGCCGTAAGCCATAGTGCCGAGTTTTTCAGACATTCCCCAAGCTGTAACCATTTTGCGGGCAATATTTGTAACCTGTATCAAATCCTGACTTGCGCCTGTACTTACTTTTTCCTTACCGTAAACAATTTCCTCCGCTGCACGTCCGCCTAGTCCTGAGGTAATTTCTGCCAAAAGTTTTGCTTTACTTGTGTAAACGCTTTCATCTTTTGGTCTTGACCACGTTACTCCGCCTGCAAAACCTCTTGGGATAATAGAAACCTTATGAAGTTCGTTTCCGTCAGGTACAAGTTTATGCAAAAGTGCGTGTCCGACTTCGTGATAGGATGTCAGTTCTCTGTCGGCATCCGTCAGAACTCTGCTTTTCTTTTCAATACCCGCAATAACACGGTCAATTGATTCATCAACATCAACCATTGTAATTTTATCTTTATTTCTTCTTGCCGCAAGTAATGCCGATTCGTTTAACAAATTCTGTAAATCAGCACCGGTAAAGCCGGGAGTTCTTTTTGCCAAAACTTTTAAATCAACATCTGTATCAAGTTTTTTATTTTTAGCATGAACTTCCAAAATTTGTTCACGACCTTTAACATCGGGGGTGTTTATATAGATTTGTCTGTCAAAACGTCCCGGTCTTAACAGCGCATTATCCAAAATGTCCGGTCTGTTTGTTGCCGCAATAACAATGATATTTGTATTAGCATCAAACCCGTCCATTTCAACAAGTAACTGGTTTAAGGTTTGTTCACGTTCATCGTGTCCGCCTCCTAAACCTGCGCCGCGCTGACGTCCGACAGCATCAATTTCATCAATGAATATGATACAGGGCTGATGTTTTTTCGCCTGTTCGAAAAGGTCACGAACACGGCTTGCACCGACACCTACAAACATTTCTACAAAATCAGAACCCGAAATTGAGAAAAACGGAACACTTGCTTCTCCTGCAACTGCTTTTGCCATCAGGGTTTTACCTGTTCCGGGAGGTCCGACAAGAAGTACCCCTTTCGGAATTTTTGCGCCGAGTTTCATATATTTTTCGCCGTTTTTAAGAAAATCAACGATTTCTTCGAGTTCTTTCTTTTCTTCATCAATACCAGCAACATCTTTGAAGGTTGTTTTTACTTTACTGTCAAGCAGCATTTTTGCTTTACTTTTGCCGAATGACATTGCCTGAGAACCGCCAGCCTGAATTGCCCGTATCATAAAGCCGAGAGATACGATAGCAAACAGTACTATCAGAAATGTTCCGATGTTTCCTGCCATTTGGTTTGTTTCGGGTGCTTTTTTTACGGTAATGTCTGCCCCTGAGGAGTTTAATTTATTCATTAATTCATCATCCCCGCGTGAAGGTATCTGAACTTTAAACTGTTTCAGCGGTGCCTGACCGTCACCTGACGTTAAAAACGGAGATATTTTATTTTGGACATCTTCACCTGGTTTCCCGTCTTCAGTTTGTGAGGGTTGTTCTTTCGGGGTTGCAATAATCATATCGTCATATTTTTCTATCTTTGAAAAATCACCGTCCTCTAACTTTTGAAGAAAGTTTGTATAAGATATTTCTGATATATCTGTAGTTTTTCCTGTCATAAATATTGTTGAAACAAATATCATAACAACAATCGCTAATATTACGTACATACCCACTGATTGACTTTTATTCATTAAAATAACCTTTCAAAAAATATTAAACTCTCGTACCGTCATAATATCATAAATAATGTAAAAATTAAAGTACGCAATTTTACAAGTATTTCATCGGCAAAAAAATTTTTTTTCAAGTTTTACGTATTGTATGAGAATAGAGTCAAATTATCAATATTATAATAACAGAATCCGCAACTGTTCATTTAGAGGGCGGACAGAGATTTTTGCATTAACCGATATCCATCAGAATGCAAACAGACATTGCCGTTTTATAAATGAACTTATGAGAAGATTTAATCATAAGAATAATGTTATTTTGCTGGATAACGGAGATATATTCAAAGGAATATATCCAAAAGATTCTATACTGCATACATATTCAACGGCAAAAAGAATTTGTCCGAATTTGGAAATTATTTATAATGTCGGAAACAACGACCCCGGTTACAGAACTATGGACAGACAATATTTCAGAGATTATTTGAAAATTTTAAATGAATCCGGAGTGAAAGTTATTTCCGCAAACATAACGGATGAAACAACGGGAAAAATTCCGGAAGGAGTAAGACCTTATGCTATCGTTAACAGAGACGGTGATAACATTCTGTATGTCGGTTTTGTTGTTGATAAAATCAGACAGTCTTTTGCCGGTATGACATCTGTTAATCCGTTATCAGCATTGGAAAAACTTGCACCGAAATTAAAAAAAGAAATGTTGAAATATAATTGCAAAGGTTTGGTAATGATGGTTCATGATGAAGAATCAAATGCCCTGAAATTAAAGGACAAAGCTGAAAAATTAGGGTTAAACCCCGAATTTATAATAGGCGGACACGTTCATCACAGTTATACAAATAATGACGAGCGCATATATTATCCAGAACCTTTCGGACTTTCGATGACACACTTTACGCTTGATATCAATAAGAAAAGACACGAATTGTCGAATTTTGAAAGAATACTTCCTGAAAATTGTTCTTTGGGCGGTTTTGAAAAAGAAATCAGAAAAGTTGAACAGACAGAAGGTTATGAAAAACCGGTAGCAAAATCCGTAATTGAACTAAATTATAAATATAAACCCGAAGAAAGGATGATATTAACAGAGTTGGGAACTTTTTATGCGGATGCGATAAAAAATATTACCGGCTGTGAAATCGGTATGGTTCCAAAGTCTTGGCTGTATGATACATTACCCAAAAAACAGGGTAATATTACAAAAATTGATATTTTAAAAAGTTTTCCCCAGCCTTATAGCAATATTGTACAAATAGAAGTCACCCCCGAAGAATTGAAAACACTATACCAAAGAGATATCATAACAAAATCAAGAATTTATGAGTCATCAAACAATGTATCGTTAGGAATAGATTCGAAAAATGTTGTTAAGCAAATTTCAATAAATGGTGAAAATTTGTTTAATCCTGATGGTTCCGCAAAAGAGCCGACCAGAAAAATAAGAGTTGCGATTGATTATTTCTCAATATATGGTAAAAGTTACAATGAAAAAGAGAGTGAATACACGATGTATGATGCAATTTCAAAACAGCTTTGCAATGTTGCCGAAAATTTTGACGGTTCTGAAAGATACCCTGTCGCTAAAAAATATATTGTTGAATAATTAGAACTTGACCGGAAAATATTTACTCCATATAATCAAGATATGGCAAAGGTTAAATCAAAATGGATATGTCAGCAGTGCGGCTATGAAACATCGGGCTATCTGGGGAAATGTCCCGAATGCGGTTCTTGGGGTTCAATAACGGAAGAAAAACAAATCACACAAACTTCCCAAAACATTTACCCCCAAGGAATTGAAAATAATTCAAAACCGTCACTTATAAAAGATATTCAAATCGGAGAAGAAGTAAGAATAAGCACAAATATTTCCGAATTTGACAGAATACTCGGGGGCGGACTTGTTCAGGGGTCAATTGTCCTTATTGCCGGTGACCCCGGAATAGGGAAATCAACAATTTTGCTCCAGACAAGCGGAGAACTTTCAAAAAGCGGTCAGAAGATTTTGTACGTTTCGGCAGAAGAATCCGCAAGCCAGTTAAAACTTCGTGCTAACCGTTTGGGGATAAATTCTGACAACCTTTATATTTACCCCCAGATAAATCTTGAAAATATACAATCTCAAATTGAGGAACTCACGCCTGATATGGTTGTGATAGACAGTATTCAGGCAATATACTCCCAAACAATTTCATCTTCTGCGGGGAGTGTTTCACAAATCAGAGAGTGCTGCAATATTTTAATGCAAATCGCAAAAACAAAAAATATTACGGTAATTGTTATAGGTCATGTTACAAAAGACGGAAATATTGCGGGTCCAAAGGTGTTAGAGCACATGGTGGATGTTGTAATATCTTTTGAGGGAGATAAATACAAGTCATACAGAATGCTTCGTTCCATGAAAAATCGTTTCGGAAATACCTCGGAGGTCGGTATTTTTGAGATGGGAGTAAAAGGATTAAGAGAGGTCAAAAACCCGAATGAACTGTTTTTAAATGAGCGTTCACAGGATGCCATACCGGGCAGTGCAATAATTGTTACAAACGAGGGTACAAGACCTTTAACTGTTGAAATTCAGGCTCTTGTCGGCTCAACACCGTATCCGTCACCCCGCAGAGTGGCTAACGGGGTAGATTTCAGCAGATTATTGCAAATATTGGCCGTATTAGAGAAACGTGTCGGATTAAATTTGTCTAAACAGGATGTATATGTAAATGTGATGGGCGGAATAGAAATTGACGAACCCGGAGCGGATTTGGGTATTGCACTTGCTATTGCGACCTGTGCAAGAGATGTTGTGGTTGATTCCCAGACCGTTATTATAGGTGAAATCGGGTTGTCAGGTGAAATTCACCCCGTAAGTAATATTGAAAAACGACTTAATGAGGCTGTAACATCAGGATTTAAAAAAGCAATTATACCTTATGCAAACCGTTCGGTTCAGAATGACAAAATACAAATCGTTCCGGTTAAACGTCTTATAGATGCAATAAGTGCCTGTGTCAGCCCCGCATAAAGGATAAATTTTATGGCTTATGAAGAAAAATTAGGGAAATATTTAATTGAAAATAAATTGACCTGCGCAACCGCAGAATCCTGTACGGGCGGTCTTGTAAGTTCAAAACTGACTGATGTTTCGGGAAGCTCTGAATATATAAAACTGAATTTTGTTACGTACGCTAACGAAGCAAAACATGATATACTCGGGGTTGATTGGGATATTTTGAATAATTACGGAGCGGTGAGCGAACAGTGTGCGGAGGCAATGGCAAACGGGCTTCACAAAATAACTGGCTGCGATGTTGCAATTTGTACAACGGGAATTGCAGGTCCGACAGGCGGTACTGATTTAAAACCAGTCGGGCTTGTGTATATTTCGGTTAAGTATAATAATATCGTGACAATAAAAGAAATTAAACTTCCGCCTGATACCCCGAGAAAAGAAATGAAAGAACAGTTTGCAAATCTTGCCCTAAAACTTGCTTATGATGTTCTGACACAGGACAGAATTTAATTTATGCCCAATAAACAAATTACTTTATAATAACAATATCGCCGCTTTTTACATCTTTTGAAACTTCTATAACCGCACCCTCTGGCATTCTTACGCAACCGCCAGACGCGTCAAGACCTATGCTTTCCGGAGCGTTATTTCCGTGTATAAACTCTCCGATACGGGTTAATTTTCCTGTTTCGAGATCTATAATATCAAGAATGATACATCTTGCACCGAAAGGAGCGGGGTTTTTGTATCGTTTTGTGTGTTTTGGGGCTCTTCTTAATCTGGGAATTTCAATATGAGAAACTCTGCGTACTCCTTTATGTGTCGGAGTTTCCGGCTTTCCTGTTGCAACAGGATATACGATTTCCGGTTTCCCGTCTGATGAATATTTGTATAAAAGGTGGTTTGCCACATCTACAACTATTTTCGCTTTTTTCTTAACCCCCTGAATAATAATATCGCATGACGGGGCATTTGCCAATATTAAACTGTCCGTTGAGCCCTCATGCGGAACTTGGGTAAGGGTTTTTGTTACCTGTTGGGTCATTGAAAAGGTGTCCGCCATAAACCTTTCGGCTTTTACCGTTGCGGGAGTAATTGCAAGTCCGCCCGCAAGTACCAATGCTTTGGAATAATTTTTAACCGTGTTTATAATCGGGTAAATCTTCATAACATTTATTTTAAGTCCGGACATATAAAAATTTGCTATATGATTTTACTCAATTTCGTGGTAAATTTATGGGGGATGGAAATAGAAAATCTTGATAAAATTAAGGCTGCAATTGATATCGAGGTTAAGTATCGGTATATAGATATTCACGGCAAAAAGCAGACTTTTTCATCATTTATAAAACAGGAAGCCCAAAAGAATTACAAAAAATCAAGAAAAAATCCCCGCTGGGCATTGATAGTAGAAGCGTTTGACGTTTATCCGTATGCTTCACTATCAGAGCGCAGAAAATCTATTGAACGTCTGATAAAGGTTATTAAAACCGATTTGCAGCAGGAAAAACTTGCAAAAGAAGAACGTGAAAACCTTGAACTTCAACGCCAAAAACACCCGTCTGAAGTCGATGTTATGTATATAAAAGGTGTTGGTCCTAAGGTTGCATATAAATTAAACAAACTTGGAATTTTTACGGCGCAGGATTTGATGATGTATTTTCCCAAAAAGCACGTAGATTATTCATCAAGAACACTCATTAAGAATCTTAAAGAAGGACAGACAACAACTGTTTTCGGGTATATTCGCTCGGTATCTTCATTTAATACGAGAAATAATCTGTCTGTTACAAGGGTTGTTGTGGCAGATGAAAGCGGAAAAATGGAATTGTGCTTTTTTAATGCAAAATCAAACCGCTATGTGTTAGAGCGAATGAAAGCACAGTTTCCGCAAAATGCAGCGATAATGCTGTCAGGTGTTGTAAAACGGGATAATTATACTTTCGGTTTAACAATGGATAAACCGAATTATTCCATTATGAACGGCGAATTTATGGATGATTCTAAGGACAATTTGAATTTGGCAAGAATTGTTCCGATTTATACAGTTTGCGAGGGTTTGAGTATTAAAACTCTGCGCCGTGCAATATTTAACGCAATAGAGTTATACAAGAATGATATTAAAAATGTTCTCCCTGATTTTATGAGAGAACGGCTGGGATTGATGGATAAAGCGAATGCGGTTATGCAGGTTCATTTTCCCGAAAGTATGAGCGCCTTGGAGCATGCAAGATTTTCTCTCATTTTTGAGGAACTGTTTTTAATTCAGTTAAAGATGCTCAGGTTAAGGGAAAGTAATTTAAAAAATAATTCCTCTTATGCTTTGGAAGTCCATAAAGACGGGCTTGTTCAGAAATTTATAAACGGTTTGCCGTTTGAATTAACATCGGCGCAAAAACGTGCAATAAACGAGATTTTAAATGATATGAATTCTACCGCTCCTATGCAAAGGTTGTTACAAGGGGATGTCGGCAGCGGTAAAACAGTTGTTGCAACAGTTATGCTGCTTGCTGCTATTGAAAACGGTTATCAGGGCGCATTTATGGCACCGACAGAAATTCTTGCACAACAGCATTATAATAACCTTATTGAATGGCTGACACCGATGGGTTTAAGCGTAGGACTGTTTTTGGGAAGTCACGGCAAGAAATTAAGGCAGAAATTCGAAACTGATTTGATAAACGGACAAACCCATATTGCGGTCGGAACTCACGCTTTAATTCAGGAAAATGTTCAGTTTAATAATCTGGGGGCAATTGTTGTTGATGAGCAGCACAGGTTCGGGGTTAAGCAGAGAAATGTTTTAAAGAAAAAATCACAAAATCCCCAAATGCTCACAATGACGGCAACTCCTATCCCCAGAACTCTTGCGCTAACGGTTCACGGAGATTTGGATTTGACAATTATTGATGAACTGCCAAAAGGAAGAAAGCCTATAAAAACTACCCTGACGGGTTCTCACAAAGCGGTGTATGACCTAATCAGACAGGAAATTGATGCGGGACGTCAGGCTTATGTCGTTTATCCGCTTATAGAAGAAAGTGAAACACTTTCAGCAAAGGCGGCAACACAGGAAGCAGAGAAACTTCAGAATGAGGTTTTCCCGCAATACAAAATAGGGCTTTTACACGGTAAACTCAAAAACGATGAAAAAGACGAGGTTATGAACAAGTTTAAGGACGGGAAATACGATATTCTTGTTTCGACAACCGTTGTGGAAGTTGGGGTTGATGTTCCGAATGCAACCATAATGGTTATTGAAAACGCAGAAAGGTTTGGTCTGTCACAACTTCATCAGTTGAGAGGGCGTGTCGGCAGAAATTCAATGCAGTCCTATTGTGTTTTAATAACGTCTTCCCGTTCTCATGAAACCCGTGAACGACTCGGAATTATGACACAGACAAATGACGGATTTGTAATTGCGGAAAAAGATTTGCAGTTAAGAGGTCCCGGGGAATTTTTGGGAACACGTCAGAGCGGTCTGCCCGATTTGATAATTTCAGATATTGTGCGTGATGCCAAAATTCTTGAAATGGCAAGAAATGAAGCAATAGATTTTATAAAGAATTATGATATAAACAATTTCCCCGCACTCCAAAATGTCACTGCCCTTGAAATGTTTACCGGACTGGATATATAGAAATTATTTTTTACATAAATCTTTTTTCATCGTTATCCATTGCCTGTTTTAAAGTCATTTTTAAATAAGTCTGATATGGAATACCCATTTTTTCTGCAATTTTCTTAGCTCTTGCTATTTCAAATTCAGACCAGCGGAAATTGACATTTGCTGACTGTTTCTTTTTAGCAATGTCTTCTTCTGCTTGTTTTTCAAACTTAATTATTTTTTGTTCTTCCTCTGGTGTTGGGATATATTCAGAAATTTCTGCTATACCAACTTCCGGGATATTTGTAGTTTCTTTTTTAGTCATCAGAACCTCCTTTGAACGCAGTTATTAAAAGTATATTTTCTTCTTTCAAGTATGTATAAAAAACTGTAATATCGTACGTTTTGCTGTATAATTCATACCTGTCATATTCTTGGTTATAAGTTTCGGTTGTTTTTGCAAAATAAGCGGCTATTGCTTCCTGCGGGGTAATTAAATGTCTTATGTACATGTGATATTCATAGTCGTTAGTTAGTGGGTTTAAATCCATTTTGACAACGAACTTTTTACCACTTATTTTAAATATTTTATATTTATGCTGTTCCATACTGATATTATAAACCATAATATTGACAATGTCAATACATTGTATTTACATTATCATCTTTTCATATAAATGCGCAAAAAATATCCCCTCAAGTCTGCAAGAAACATTATCATTTCTCAATGCTACCGTTATTGAAAAGAATATTCAAAAGTCGAGCGTAACAGTCCTTGATAGGGATACCATTATTATAAACAATGTTAGTAACAAATTCAAGGAGTGGCGCAAGCCAAATTATTACCCCCTACATTTGACCGTGGAAGGTTCTTGAAATGACATCGTCCTGTTGTTCTCTCGTCAGTTTGTTGAAGTTAACCGCATAACCCGATACTCTTACTGTCAATTGCGGATATTTTTCGGGGTGTTCCTGTGCATCAAGCAGAGTTTCACGGTTAAAAACATTTACGTTAAGATGGTGTCCGCCCTTTTCAACGTATCCGTCAAGTAAATTTATTAAATTTTCTTCCTGTTGGGTTGTCATATAAAATCTCCTTATTCGTTTTTCGGTATGCTTATAAATGCAAAGTTTTCGGATGTTCCTGCGCAGCAGCCCTGATCAATACTTACATCCAAATCGCCCATGAACACTTCGTCTTTTCCGAGAGCATTCGGGATAATTGAGAAGGTGTTTGAAATGCCGTCCTGTGCATCTTTAAACGGCAGTTTCGCAACGGATGCCAAAGATGCAACCGCACCGTTTGAATCACGTCCGTGCATCGGGTTAGCACCCGGAGCAAGCGGTACACCGGCTTTTCTTCCGTCAGGTGTGTTGCCTGTTTTCTTTCCGTAAACAACATTTGATGTAATAGTCAGAATTGACATTGTAGGAATTGAATTGCGGTATGTGTAATGTTTTCTTATTTTGTTCATAAATGAGTGAACAAGGTTAACTGCCATCTGATCGACTCTGTCATCATTGTTTCCGTATTTCGGATAATCGCCTTCAACATCGTAATCAACAACTATACCGTTCTCATCTCTGATTGTTTTAACTTTTGCGTATTTTATTGCCGAAAGTGAATCCGCAACAACAGACAAGCCTGCAATACCTGTTGCAAAATAACGTTTTACATCTCTGTCATGAAGTGCCATTTGGACTTTTTCATAGCAATATTTGTCGTGCATATAGTGAATGACATTCAGAGTATTCACATACAAGCCCGCAAGCCATTCCATCATATCGTCATATCTTTCCATAACCTCGTCATAGTCAAGGTACTCTGATGTTATCGGACGGTATTTCGGTCCTATCTGTTCTTTTAATCTTTCGTCAACCCCGCCGTTTATCGCATAGAGTAAGCATTTTGCAAGGTTTGCTCTTGCTCCGAAGAATTGCATTTCTTTACCGACTCTCATTGATGAAACACAGCAGGCAATTGCATAATCATCTCCGTGTGTAACTCTCATCATATCATCGTTTTCGTACTGAATGGATGAGGTTGTGATAGAAATGTGAGCGGCATACTGTTTAAAATTGTGAGGAAGTCTTGTTGACCATAAAACCGTCATATTAGGTTCAGGTGCCGTTCCCAAATTTTCAAGGGTGTGAAGATAACGGAAAGAATTTTTTGTAACAAGTGTTCTTCCGTCAATTCCCATACCACCGATAGATTCTGTAACCCATGTCGGGTCGCCCGAGAATAGTGCGTTATATTCGGGAGTTCTTGCGAATTTAACCAGTCTTAATTTCATTATGAAGTGGTCAATGAGTTCTTGTGCCTGTTCTTCCGTTATAATTCCGCGTTTTAAATCTCTTTCAATAAATATATCCAGGAATGTTGAGGTTCTTCCGATACTCATTGCTGCACCGTTTTGTTCTTTTACGGCAGCCAGATAACCGAAATACAACCACTGAACCGCTTCTTTTGCATTTTGTGCGGGGTTTGAAATGTCGCAGCCATAAGATTCAGCCATTTGTTTAATATCTTTTAACGCTCTGATTTGTTCTGCCAGTTCTTCTTTTAATTGGATTCTTTCCGGACGCATTTCACCCTCAACCGAGGCATGCTGTTCAACTTTATCTTCAATAAGTCGGTCAATACCATATAAAGCAATACGCCTGTAATCTCCGATTATACGACCCCTCCCGTACGCATCGGGAAGTCCTGTTAAAATTGCAGCATGACGCGCTTTTCTCATTTCGGGAGTGTAGCAGTCAAAAACACCCTGATTATGGGTCTTTCTGTATTTTTTAAATATTTTTGCAACATCTTTATCAACTTTATAATCGTATGCTTCACATGCTCCTTCTGCCATTCTGATACCGCCAAACGGCTGTAAGGCTCTTTTTAACGGCTTATCTGTCTGTAAACCGACGATTTTTTCCAAATCTTTGTCAATATAGCCGGGGGCGTGAGAAGTAACGGTCGAAATGATTTCTGTATCCATATCAAGAACGCCCATATTTTCACGTTCCTGTCTGAACAAATCAAGACATTTATTCCACAGAGTTGTTGTTGCTTCTGTCGGACCTGCCAAAAAGTTTGCATCGCCTGTATATGGGGTATAGTTACGTTGGATAAAATCTCTTACGTCTATTTCGGTTGTCCATTTTCCCTGAACAAACTCTGTATCCCGGTACAGTTTATTGTTTTCACTTAAAACCGTTTCCATTTATATATTTCTCCTCACTACGTTCTGGTTTAGATTGTTTACATGTATCGACAACTATTCATTATAATTTTACACCATAAAGAATGTCGATGCTTTAATTGTTACAGAATTAATACAAGATTGTTACGAATTGTAATTATAGATATATTTCATATATAAAATTTAACCAATACATAAATAAAAATCTGAAATTTCCCCCTTTTATAATTTATTGCTTCTTAACAATTTTAACTGCGACCTGTTTTGTCGTGGTGCCATGCTATTGTGTTTAAAAAGGAGGGATTAATGTTAGTAAAAGATTATCTGATTAATGTTTATAACGATTTTGAAAATGCTTATGCAAATACCCCAAAAATTGAAATTGGGTTCAGGAATATAGACTCATTCGTTCACTTGTATAAGGGTAAAGGTGCATTGATTACAATCGGTGCAAGACCAGCCATGGGTAAAACTACTTTTATGTTTTCAATTATGGAAAATATGATGAAAAACAAGTACAAGGTTTTGTTATTTTCGTTAGAAATGAGTGCTGAACAGGCTGTTAAGAAAATATTAATCCAAAAATCCGAAGTCGGGATAATAAAACAGTATAATTGTAGTTTTACACAGACAGACTGGGAAAAACTCGCTTCTTCAATGACAGAAATTGAAAAATGGGATTTACATGTAGAAGATGAGTCAAATATGAATGTTGAGCAAATCGGAGAAAAAATCAAAGAGATAAAGCCGGAGGTTGTGTTTATTGACTATCTGCAGTTGATAGCGGGTAAAAGAAAAACGGACAGGGTAACTCAGATTGATGAAATTATGAAAGAATTAAAACACATAGCAAAAGAAAACGGTATTTTAATATTTATCGCATCGCAATTGTCAAGAGCGATAGAGTGCAGATATGACAAACGACCGATGTTATCCGACCTCAGAGAATCAGGTTCAATTGAAAATATTTCTGATGTTGTTATGTTTATTTATCGGGATGAATATTATAATCCCAAAGACGAGGATGAAATAAGGATAAAAGGAGATACCGAAATTATTGTTGCAAAAAACAGATTCGGTCCTGTTGGAACTGAACATTTGCAGTTTAAGGCGAATATTCCAAAGTTTTATGAAAGAACGGAGGATTATTTTGACGTATTTTAGCAGGAATATTGCTTATATTACTCAGGATATATATTATACGATTTTCCGAATAGGTAAGCGTATAATTCTTGCCCCCTGCAAAAAACTAAAAAAAGCGCAGAGATATTTTAAAAGAGCAATAAACTGGGCATATCCGCTCGTAATGGATATTAAAAAATCCGCACAGGTTCATTGCGGGAAAAAATGGGTTTTAAAAATGGATATAAAAGATTTTTATAACTCTGTCCCCGTTGAATACACAAGACTTGTTCTGCGCAATGTCTGCCAGCGGATAAAATTTGCCGATGAAAATTATTATTTTATGCTGACAACCTTAGACGGAAAACTTCCGACAGGGGCGCCGACCTCAGCACATATTGCAAATGCGGCTTTTTCACCTGTTGATAAAAGAATCAGGGAATACTGCAAAATCTATTTTGTTGATTATTCACGTTATATGGACGATTTGACTTTTTCATCGGATGATAAATATTTGCTTAATCTTGTTGAAAAATCTGTTCGTGAAACTCTCGGAAATTTCGGGTATAAACTCAATGAAAGCAAGACAAGATACATTTCCGATAACAGACGGCAAAATGTTTTGGGACTTGTGGTGAATAACAAAACAACCCGTATTCCGAAAGAAATGAGAAAAAGATTACGTGCAATGATACACAGTTATTCCATTTATCAGAGAGAAGGTGCAAAAGTAATTGATTTGAAATACCGAATTTGGGGCGAGTATGAACTTGGAAGTTTAAAAGGTTATCTTGCCTATACAAAACACGTTGACAAAAGAACTTATGAAAAACTGATGCAATATGCAAAAAAACTGAAAGTTAAATTATAAAACCTATCTATTTCAACTATCCTGAATTTCTCATCAAAAAGCCGGCTTGAAAAAGCCGGTTTTTGAAGGGTTACCGTATTGAGTTTCGGAACGAAACTCAATACGGTAAGTCCGCTGTTATTATACATGGCAGGGCGAATCACCCGCCTTTAAAAATACTTTATCATGCCGGTATGTCAAATCAGGACGCGGTTAAATTTTATTATAATATTCCTCTCCCGTTAGGTAAAATCTGATAAATTTTTATAATGTGTCCGAATTTGACACCGTATTGTTTTATTATATTATTGTAAACAAAAAGGAGGCACCAAAATGGGTTTACTTGATTTCTTTTTAAACGGCGGTGATGACAAAAATTACAGACAGGAACTGGGTAATCTTGATGAGTTTGGGGATGAACTGGAGCAATTAAAAAATAAGGATGTCCGAAAAGAAAAACTCATGGAATATGAGTATCTGTCAGATGATGAAATAGACAGAGAAGATTGAACAATTTTTACATAAAATTCGTTACATTTACAGGAGAAAAATTATGATAAAATTTCTGACTATTTTATTAAGCGTGGTATTTATAAGTGCAAACACCTGCTTTGCAATGAATGCCTATAACAGATACGGACAAAAAACCGGTTCTTTTCGTAAAAGTGCTTCATCTATAAACCAATATGACAAATCAGGGAAAAAGACAGGCAGTTTGAAAAAAACTACAGACGGCTACAACTCTTATGACAAAAACGGTACAAAAACAGGCTCCTACAAAATTAACGGTAATACCACAACTCAATATGACAAGTACGGCTCCAAAGTCGGAACATATAAAACAAATTCAAACGGTGTTACAAATTCATACAATAAGTACGGACAAAAAACAGGAAGTTTCAAAAAAGATTCCTCGGGCAGAATAACCGAATACGATAAATACGGTAAAAAAATAAGAAGTTATAAGTAATATTATTTAGGCAATTATATATCAGTTGCCGCAGCATGTGTGTACCCTGTATATTAGAACATAGAACCGTTCCAGCCCCAAAATTCAACGGGGTGGTAGGTTACATAGATATTTGAACCGTCTAAACCGTAGTCATTGGTCAAAATTTTACAGATTTCCTGTGTTGCTGTCTGGCAGGCGGGTCTTGATACTGAACCTAGTGAGCGGACAATTATATATGCCCCTTTGTCTGCTTTATTTGCGCCCATATAGACAGATTTTGAATCTTCAATGTTTGTCATAATGTATGATTTAGGTTTTGAAAACGATAAAGAAATTGCATCGGATAACTTTTTCTGCAAATCGTCTTTTTGATTTTCGTCTAATTTAATGCTTAATTTTGCTTCAATATACGGCATAATTCTCTCCTTTTTAACAACAGTCAGATTCACAAAGGTTATAATAAAAAATAACACCCATAGGGTGTTTTGTTTTTATATATGGTACCCCCAAGCGAATTCGAATCGCTGTCTACACCGTGAAAGGGTCTCTATGCCCTGTTTTACGGGAGTAATAGATTTAACTGAGTTAACAAAATCCAATAAAATCAACCTTTTTAATTTTTATTGATTTAACTCTTTTAATTGTTTTGATAAGTTTCGTGACTATTGCGTGACTGCTACAACGATTTTAAACAAACAAAACAACTTTATTATCTATTTTCAAAGTACCCAGTTAATACTAACATAAAATTTAGTCATGTACAAATTTATTTAAATTATTTTAAGGCAGCTCACGCGGATTTTAAGAGGAGTTTTAGTTGGATGAAGTTTGAATTATGTCGGGAACCATTTTCGTCCGCTGTCCCTCGCGTGGGTCGGGACAAATTGTTACAGAAAAATTTAACCCTTCTGTTCTGCTGATAATTTTTCAATAATTTGATTTTTCTATAATTTTTGTTTAAAAGTGAGACATCTTAATTTTTCTTAATAAAACCCGAAAATACTATTTATTACTAAATTTGAGCTACTGACAATTTATATTTTTTAAAATTTGAAATTAAACAAGTTTTTCCCATAACCATAAGGGTTTGAGGGGAAATTTCTACAAGATTGTAGAAAAAATAACAAAATGTGGGGTTAGAAGAATATTTGTTAAATAATTCTGATATTATAAAAGATGCAGTAGAAAAAGGTAAATTATACATAGCAAATGCCACTTTGACCATAATACAGGGGAAGTTATACTAGTTAAAAAAACATTCAAAAGTATATAATTTATAAATCCAATTTTCTACCAAGAGAATTTTTATTTGATATTTGCCTTTGCAATTTTGTTTTTACAGGTGCTGTAATTTGCTCAGGCATTTGGCTCATGCGGATAATATCGTCAAGATTTAAGACTTTAAAATTTGGTTTATTACTAACAAAATCTGCACCTGCTTGAGTTATACCTGATGATGCAACCAAAATAACTTCATCTGCACCAAAATCGTCTTTGCAACCCCATAATGCTCTTATAGGTTCAGGTGGTACAGGATTTTGATGATGCTTGCATTGTACGATTGCAGTATATCCGTCTTTTTTAAGGACGATATCAACGCCGCCATCACCACTACCTTTTGTAACGGTTGCTTTATAACCTTGCAGGATAAATAATTTTGCGACCTCCTGCTCAAACTGCCAACCGTCTAAACTCCACCACCATGCCTGCTGTGACCAACTTGATGAATTTTGTTTCAAGCTGCTTTTTGAAAATTGTCCATAAGGACTATTAGATTTTATTTTGTTTATTATCCATTCGACAAAGAACGCAACACATTTTACAATCAGCCTGATAATTATCAAGCATATATCAACTAATTCGTAAAAAGTTCTGTAGCGATTCCGTCTTGCCATATTAACCCTCTATAAATCCAACTTTCTGCCTTTTTTGGGGTTTGAGTGTAGGGCGGAAATGTTTTTGTGTTTTGAAGATTCTGGAATCTCACTAATTATATTATTTTCCTCCTTTTCATAATCATCAGAAAAATCTTCACTATCATCATAATTATCAAAAGGTTGTTGAATTGCTTGCATTATAAATTTAGTGTTCTCAAATATTTTAATAGGAGTTGATGTGATTTTACTTAATTTTTCGAGTTTTTCTTGTATTTCTAAAATAGCTTCT
>CAMHMW010000011.1 GCA_946186335.1 uncultured Candidatus Melainabacteria bacterium | reverse complement strand
CCAAGCTGCCATCCACATAGGTCGTACCGGCTCCGCTTACAGCCTTACCCAACACCCCGCTTAAATTCAGTCTGCCCGCATTTGTTATGCCGCCGCCTAAATTCTCTGCTCCGCTTGTTAATACTCCATTCTGTGCTATCTCCACATCCTGACCGATACTGCCCGTATTCGTCGTATTGCTGCCTGCCAGAATATAAGTCGTGCCGTCTCCCGTTATTGCGTTCCCGTTACTGCCGGTTCCCTCAAATTCTAACCGGTTATTATTCTCTATCGTGCCGCTTATATTTCCGGCATTTGCTCTTATTGTTCCCTCATTCGTTACAGATCCGTTTAACTTACCGTCATCTCCAACTGTTATTACACTGTCTGCATTATTCTCTATCGTGCCGCTTATCTGTGCGTTTGCTCTTAAATTGCCGCTATTCGTTAACTGCGCTCCGCTGACTGCACCGTTCAGTACTGTCGCACCGGACGTCGTCATCTCATAATTCTTCTGTCCGTCTATTCCGCCATCTAATACCGCATCACTCAACGCGATTGTCGCGTCCTCGTTATTTACGGTTATCAAAATGTCGCTGCCTTTGAGATGTACATCATTTATTACCAAATCAGTTGCATTCTCTAAGTCAAAGCCCGCTTTTTCTTTTAAGTCTATTGTAGATTTGTTATCCCCGTCAGTTACGCCGCTTATTGTCAGTCTGCCAGCACCAGTTACGCCCAAACCGTCAGGAGATAATGCTATATCAACTTCATATAAAGCTTCGGAGTCATTTGTTTCAAAGGTCCTTTCTGCCAAATCAGACTGATTTACATAAGCAAGAGAATCTGCAATCAGAGTATGTGCATCTTCACCGCCTGTGTGACGAGATTCGTATATTGCAAGAGAATCATTTGTTGTGCCGCCATCGGAGGTTGCAAGACCTAATCTTCCGTAATTTATTCTTTGAGAAACCGTATTATGATAGAATTTATCTGTCCAGTAGTTTACTGCCTGAACCTGATCATCTCCTGATGTATCTCCGATAATTTCAATGATATGTTCATTTGCGGCAAGTATTGCTTCTAATTCATCCGAAATTGCAAGTTCTAAAGCACCTTCGCCCGTATTTGTCAGTATTTTAATCGCAAAATCTTTTTGCAGGGACATCAAAGAACCACTCAATATATTCAGATTATTAAGAGTAATTTTTCCGTCTGAATTCGCTGCGGCATTTAATGTAATTGTATCAATGGTTGCAGAACTTCCGTCAGATACTATATCCATATCCAGTTTAACACCCAAATCACTTTGTAATGTTACATTACCAAGATTGTTACCCTGAATATAATTATTTGCCATATCAATCAAGCCGCCATTGGTATCATTTGTGAAATTGTTTCCTGCCAAATTCAGATATCCGTGACTTGTTGATGTACCTGATGTATAACTGCCTAAGAATACTTTTGCATTATTATAAAGATTAATATCGTTACCCGATACGGTATTATTGAATTCGTATCTTCCGTCAGTTCCAATTTCTACCAATGAATTGTCGGCATTTCTGTATGTTAAATCCGAACGGTTGATATTGATAATTGCTCTGCCGTCATAATCTTCATCATACACCCCTGTTACCGCATCGTTAAATACAACGGAATAAGTACCATCCGCATTTAAGTTAATAACCGAATTATTGTCTGATGCAGTCTTATTGTGAAGTGCACTGCTGTCCGTTCCGTATTTGTTACCGGTAAATACTCCACCGAATATATTTAATGTACCCTCATTATTAAGTATTCCTGCACCGATTTGATTTGAAGTATTAGAGGTAAATTCAGAATTTACAACAGTCATTGTACCACTGTTAACAATTGCGCCACCTGCATTTTGGGATGTATTATTTTTAAATTCAGAATTTTTAATAAGCATAGTGCCTGAGTTATGAACCGCACCTGCAAGAGTGTCCGCACCGGCAACCGTTGTATTATTTTCAAATTTTGCTCTGTTAATGAATGCATCACCTGCGTTTGTTACTGCTCCGCCTTCATTAGATGAGAAAATAACATTATAGTTATCTGAGTCAATATTTAACCTTGAATTTTCATCATTATAAACCGCACCATCATAAGAAGTGTTAGAAGCAATCAGAACATCTCTTTCAACCGCCGAAATATTTACGGCACCTGCATTGTTATAAACAGCAGCACCATAACCGTATATATTACTGTTGGCACTGTATGTTGCAATATTATTTGCAACAACCGAATCAATAATATTTACGGTTCCGCCATTGTTATAAACAGCACCGCCTTTTATATCCACACCAAATGCGGATTCACTGTGCGTATCTTTAAAGTTTCCGAATGAATGATCAATAACTATACTTCCCACAGGTGCTTCTTCTTCAGATGATGATAAGTGCCATGAACCAACATTATTTATTTCCAAGGTTTTACCGGAACCGACTGTTATACCTTTGTGATTTATTGTTATTGTTTCATCGTTTCCGCCATCAATCTGTTCGTCACCTTTTATACCAAAAGTGCCGTCACCCTGAATTGTAAGTTTTGTTCCGGCAAGTTCACCTAAATCTTCCGTTACCTGATAATCTGCCGTTTGATTTGATGCTGCGGTAAATGCACGTACGGCAGGTGTCGCAGACTGAACAACTATTCTTAATGTATCACCCATAGATTCGTCTGTTGTATCACCGCCGGTTGAGGTCGTTTCAACAACTCCGATAGAATCATCTTCTGTATTTGTTGTAACAAGACCTAATTTACCGCTTACAATCTTCTCTGTTGTATAATGTTCATAGAAAGTCTTTGTCCATAAAGTATTTTCAGTAACCGGATCGTCATCCTCATGAGCCTCAATTACTTCTATTACATGCTCATTTGCATTGAATATCTGCTGCAATTCATCAGATATAGTAAGTTTAACAGAACCGTCACCCGTTTCATCAAGAACTTGGACAACAAATCCTTTAACAATGTCGGCAATACTGCCCTGTGTAAAGTTCAGACTGTCAATTACTATATTTTTGCCGGTTGAATTTGCAATAAGTGTTATAGTATCAACAGTTCCGCTTGTGCCGCCCTCTGCTACAGTAATATCCAGTTGAGTATGCAAATCTGAACCTAAGGTTACCGTACCAAAATTGTGCGAATCTATATGTGAGTTTTCAAGATTAACAAGTCCGCCGTTTCCATCCGTCGTAAATGTATGATTTGCAAGATTCAATACACCATAAGAAGTTGAATTGTCATCATGAACAAAACTTCCGAGATTTATTATTGCTCCGTTGAATATGTTTAAGTCATTTCCGCTGATAATGTCATTGAAGTTATATTCACCGCCATAACCTATTGATGTATCAATATCATTTGCATCTTGATAAACTAAATTTGATTTATTGATATTAATTATATTGTGATGATTTCCTGAAACCTGACCGGTGATTGAATCATTAAATGTTACATAATGATTTGCTGCTGCGTTTATATTTAATACTGCATCACTTGATTCTGCCGACTGATAAATTGCATTGTAATTATCACCGGCAACGTTATTTGTAAATGTAACGGAAGGGTTACTAATGTTTGCACCAACAGTAACAATACCGGTGTTGTAAATAGCACCGCCATTACCTGTTGTTTCGTTATTTATGAAATCGGCATTTATATAACCAACTGAACCTGTGTTGTATATAGCACCACCGTCACCACTTGTTACAACCCGATTATTTTTGAATTTCGATGAGATTATATTATTAATAGTGCCGGTATTATATAAAACACCACCGTTTGTATTTACACTATTATTGTCAAATAGAACATTAGAAACTGTTTTTATATTTCCGCTGTTAGAAATTACACCGCCCGAAATATTACCAAGGTTGTTATAGAATACGGAATCCAATAATTTTAAATTCCCGCCGTTTCTTATAACAGATCCGCCTATATCAGTTTCCTCAGCATTTGCCAAATTTGCGCCATGCCATGATGACGTAATTGTACCACTTGAATCAGCATAACCGACATTTTCAATAATTAGTTCTTTTCCGGAGCCAATCGTGATACCATGATAACCGTTACTGTCAATACCAATATTATTATTACCGCCATCAATAGCTAATTTTGTACCGCCTAGATTTCCTAAATCTTCCCCAACTACATAATCACTTGTTGCAGTACCCGCGACAAAAGAACGTTCTACCGGTGTTGTTGCCTGAACAACAAGTTTCAATGTATCACCAAGACAGTCAAGATTTACACGGATTCCTTCCTGTGTATCTATAAATGATTCTATATAACCTATTGAATCATTTACGGTATCTGTTGTTACCAAACCGATAACACCGTAGTGGAAAACCTCATCCGTACGTTTCCAGTTATAAAGTTTATCATTAAAGTTTGTTATTACACCGACAGCATCTGTACCTAAGGTTTCAACAGCTTCATCATATACTTTGTGAGCAGAGGTTCCGCCTAATTGATATTTTGCATCATCGGAGAGTTCTAATTGCAGATTATCGCTATCTGTGTACAAAAGTTTCATTTTTACATTTTCATTAAGGTCTGTAAATAACTTTGTACCTGTTATATTTATTGAGTTTAATACTACTTTACCGGTACCTGAACCGTACGTAGCCTGTACGGTATCAGACAACAGTTCATCTCCGTCAAGATTCATATCAAGGTCAACATTCAAGTCTGCCGCTAAATTTGTTTCTCCTAATTTTAAGACCTGAATATTGCCGTTTGCCAAATTTATTTCCGAAGCATCTGAACCTGTAACATTCAATTCTGCTATGTCCATCTGACCGTAGGTTTCGGTATTATCCTTCTGTGTATGAGAGCCAAGTACAACATTCGCACCATTATATAAATTCAATACACCTGCTGTATAAAGGTTATTAAATACGTATGAGCCACCATTTACCGTATCACTGTTATTGATATTTACAACTTTATCTGCTGCGGAATTTTCAAATTCACCATTGAAAGTTATTGATCTGCCTGTTTTTGCATTCAGATTAATTGTGCCTGTATTATAAATATCATTATAACTGCCGTCACTAACAGTATGCGAGGTACCGTCAACTGTTATAGTCGCATCTGACTTGTTGTTATCAAATAATGTATTGGCATTATTCGCACTTATACTTAATGTTCCGGTGTTATAAATTGCACCGCCCAAAGCTCCAGATGAAGCATTATCTTTGAATGTAACATCAGTTAAACTCAATACTCCGGCATTGCTTACTGCGCCACCGCCTTTTGTTAAATCTCCGGTATTTAAAGAATAGTTCTTTTCAAAAGTACTGTTGGTTACAGAGATTTCAGCATTCCCTGAAGCATTATAAATTACACCGCCGCCCGAAGCAACAGAATAATTGTTTTTAAATAATGCATTTTCAACGCTTATAGCGGATGAACCATCAGAATAAATAACACCACCGGCTTGTGCTGCCCCATTGTTATAGTAGCTACCTTCCATATTTTCAATAGTTGCACCATTATAACTTGCAACAATACCGCCATTGAGCGCTTCGTTTTCTATCGCATCCAAAACAATTGAGGATATAACAGCATTACTTCCCGTGTTATAAATCGCACCGTTTCCAACTGTTATATCACCGTTTTGGATAAATGCACCTGTTACACTGCTAACATTACCAGTATTATACAGAACATGACCACCGTTACCTGTCGCCTTGTTCCCTTTAAATATAACATTTGATACAGTCAGATTACCGGCATTATTTATAAAACCACCGTTTTGGGATACAAAATTTTCTAATCCGTTATAATAAGAGAATGTCCCGTCATCATATACATAGGCAAAACCAACATCTCTTACGGTAAGATTTTTGCCCGCACCTTCAATAATACCGCTGTGTCCCTCACCCTTGATACCAAGTGTAGCGTTAAATACATTTTTACCATCTATTGTCAGACTTGTACCGCCAAGATTACCGAGATTATCTGTTAACACATAGTCTTCTCTTATATAACCTGCCGTAAATTCACGTTCTTCCGGTGTTTGGGCATTTACTACAAGTTTAAAGGTATCACCCATAACATCGCCGTCTCTTGTCGTCGTTTCCGAACGGTAATAATTTATACCGATAGAATCATTTTCGGTTGTTGTTGTAGCAAGGCCTAGTTTACCATAGTCTGTTTGCAAAGATACAATTTGCCTGTATATATCATCCCAGTTTGTTACCGCATTTATATCTCTGTCAACAGCAGTTGTTGTTTCACCGGTTACATAATCATTATTACCCAATTGTATCTGGGCGGTATTAGATAATACTAATTGCAGTGAACTTCCTGTTGGCACCCTCAGTATCTGAACCTTGTATCCGGCTTTTGACATTTCTTCTGTTATATCAGCAAATGACTGTCCGCTTGGCAAATTAAAACTTGCAATGGTTAAAACTCCGGATGAGGCAGATGTTGCAGAGATTACATCAGAAGTTTCATTCATTACATCAAAATCAATGTAAATATTATTATTATCACCTCTTGATGTTAACGAGGTTAATGCCATTTCGGCATTTGTACCATTGTTCAGATACAAATTTGAATTATACAGACCAAGAGTTGAACCGTTTAATACATTTTCTGCACCCGGGGTTATATCTGCATTTTGAATCTCATTGTTCATCAGAACAGAACCGGCAGAATCACCGTTAAATAAAACATTATAACCTGTTTCACCGTTTATTATGTCATTTATGGTAATTGTTCCGCCATTTACGGCATTAAATGTGAATGTCTTATTATCACCACTGACATAAATACCTTCATAAACTTTATCACTTTCTGTTCCAATCCAGTTACCGCTGATTTCAAGGTCTTCATCATCTGCGGTAAGTGTCATATCCTGATTTGTCCAGATAGCACCGCCGTGTGTTGAGGCATTGTTGTTTTTAAAATTGGAATAAAGATTACTGATTATACTTGTATTGTATATTGCACCGCCATAATCTGCGGAGTTATTTTCAAAATCAGCATCCAGATTACTAATAGTACCCTCATTATAAATAGCACCGCCATTACCTGTTGCGCTGTTATTTACAAACGCTCCAGTTAGATTTTCTATTGATGAAACTTCGCCATACATAGCAATAGCTCCACCATTTCCGGATGTTGCGGAATTGTTAATAAATTCGGAATTCAGATTGCTTATGAGAGCATCCTTACTGTAAATAGCACCGCCTGACACTGCCGTATTTTCTATAAAATTACCTTCCAGTGTCGTAATTAATCCGTTGTTACTGTTAAAGTAGATACCACCGCCGCGGCCTGTTGCACTATTTTTAACAAAATCACCCTGAACAAACGAGATTGTACCGTCATTATAAATTGCACCGCCATCAACACTTGCCCGGTTATTGGTAAATTTACCAACCATACTGTCAATTATAGTAGCCGCAAGATTATAAATTGCGCCGCCGGATTGTGCAGTGTTATCAGTAAAATCTCCAAAAATTTCATTTATGTGACCCAAATTATTATTATAAATTGCACCACCATCGGAATTTGTTGATTTGTTACTTATAAAATCACCGGACAATGAAGATATTATTCCGCCGTCATTATAAATCGCACCACCGTCTAATACAGCACTATTACCTATAAAATCACCGGTATAAGTTGAAATATTTCCTCCGTTATAAATAGCGCCGCCATAACTTGCCGAGGTGTTACCTATCATATTTGCATCTATCAGGGAAACAGTTGCCAGGTTAAAGATAGCAGCACCGCCCAAACCTGTATCAACAGTTGTTTTGTTACCTATGAAATCACCTTTGACAGTATTTGCGACAACACCCAAATAGATACCGCCGCCGTTGTTACCAGTACTGTTACCTATGAAATCACCGGTTATATCAGAAATTGTGTTGGTATTATATAAACCGCCACCCATATCATGAGATGTGTTATTTATAAAGTCACCGTTTATATTAGTAATACTGCCTGTTGCGTTATATATACCACCGCCAAAATCTCTGGCATAATTGCCCGTAAAGTTACCGGTTATTGTTTCTATTATTGCAGATGAACCTGAGTTATAAATACCGCCGCCACTGGTATTTGAACTGTTGCCGACAAAGTCACCCGTTATGATATTTATTGCACCTTCGCTATAAATACCGCCACCGAAGTTTGTTGCGATATTTCCTATAAAATTGGAATTTAATTGCTCTACTGTTCCTGTATTTAATAGACCGGCCCCAAGGTTAACCGCAGTATTAGCAACGAAATCACCTGTGATATTGTTTATTACGGCTTCATTATAAATACCGCCGCCGCTGATGCCGGCATTATTACCAATTATATTACCTCTTATTTCTCCGATGACAGCATCATTACCTGTGTTAAAGATACCGCCGCCCTGTGATTCCGAGGAGTTACCGACAATATCACCAACCAGATGATTTATTTCCCTTACGTTATAGAGCGCACCGCCATAAGTAGCACTGTTTTTAATAAAGTTACCGTTCAGGTTTGTTACATAACCATCATTATAAATACCGCCACCGAAACTTGTTGCAACATCTTTAACAAAATCGGCATTAATAGTGTCTATTGTACCTCTGTTATCAATACCGCCACCGTTTGCGGCAGAGTTTGTATTAACAAATACCCCGTTAACATCGGTTAAAGTCGTATAGTTATCAAATCTTGCCAAAGCTTTTGAGGAATCATAATTGTACGAAATATTTGCATCAGATGAAGTTGCGTCAACAAGTTTTCCGTCATTATCCCATTTGAAATACAAACTTGTATCGGGAGTTCCTGCTGCGTTGGTGTAATTATTGTTATAATTGTATGTAACCTGAGCATTTGCGGCATCAGTCTTAACAAATTTTCTGTCATTGTCCCAAAGCCAGTAGAATTTGCCATCCCCTGTGCCATAGTTGTTTTTATAGTGAGCAGCAGCAAGTTGATTATCAGCCCCCGCGGTAACTTCGCCAAATGTCACATTGCCTGCACCATCATCGGTAAATCCGTAGGCAATTGTAGCATCTCCGCTGCCATATTCGGTTTTACGCAGAGTCAGGTCATAGGTAATTTCGTCAAGTTCTTCGTTGGTATCGTTCCAAACGTAATCTTTTACTTCAAAGTGGGCTGGGTTGTCGCTTTCAGTGAGAATATAAGCAGACATTGGAAGTTTTCTGACGTTATAAGTATAGTATTTTGTAATTGTACCTCCCTGACCGTCATCAAGTTCCAGACTGTAAAGGGCATTATCCGCACTTGTTTCAACAAGTGCATCCTGACCTGTTGCACAAAGTCCCGTCAGGACATCACGTTCATCATCATCAGGTGTAAAAAAGTATCTGGTACCATTAAGCATAACAGATAATTTACCATCACCCGATGTTGTTTCCAGTTCATAGGTATCGTGTTCATCTGCGAGGTATTCTTCACTATCTTTGCGAATTTTGTCAAGAGTTGTGTCGTTATAATCCGGTGCAATATATTTGTTAAAGGTCAAGATACCTGTTGTGTTGTCATAAGATACCGAGTCAACCTCAAAATCAACCCCTGTTGCGAGGGTAATATTGTTCATGATATCGCCTGACAGGGTGTAAGCCGCACGGAGAGTTGAATCATCCGTCATAAGAATATTAACAACATCTTCTTCAGAATCTGTTATCAAATTAATAGCTGAAATCACCAGAGAATTTGCACCAATTGTTGAATTTTCGGTATCGCCAACGGTTAAGGTATCAGCGCTTGTTCCGTGCAAATCGGCATCAATTGCAAGCGACAATGCACTGCTGAGGTTCAGATATGTAACTTTGTTTTCGTCAATTATGGTGTTTTGGGTGTCTATCAGACCGCCGTTTGTGTCGTTTTCAAGTTTGCCCGAAGCATCCGTAAGGTCATAAGAGCCGTAAGTCGTTGAACCGTCTGCCTGTTCAACAGTTCCGAACTTGACATTCGCACCGTTAAACAGATAAATATTGTTGCCCGAAACCTTGTTATTAAAGACATACTGTCCTCCTGTCGGTCGGTCCACAGAAACTGTATCATAAATATCACTATCATAATACTCAAACGTGGATTTGTTGATTACAATACCTCTGAGAATACCTTCATATTCGGTCGCATAATTGTTGCCCTCTATGGTACCATTGAAGGTTATGGTTTTACCGCTTGCCGCATTGAGTTGTAACAATGCACTATCATCCTGATAAACATCATTATAGGTGTCGTTTGCCTTGTTGTTATAGAAATTTATATCCCGAGTATCTGCAACAAGGTCTATTAAACCATCGTTATAAATAGCACCACCATAGGAATAGTCATCGGAACCTGTTACACTGTTACCGATAAAATCACCTGCGATTGAACCGATTATTGCATTATCACGGTTAGAAATCGCACCGCCGTAGGACTCGGAACCAGTAACATTATTATTGATAAAATCACCTGCGATTGAACCGATTATTGCATTATCACGGTTAGAAATCGCACCGCCTTGTGCTGTGCCGCTTGTCGAAGTGGCACTGTTCCCGATGAAATCACCATTTAGTGTTATCTTGCTCTCATTATAGATTGCGCCACCCTGAGCCAGACCGTCTGTGCCGGTTGCGGTGGCGGAGTTGCCGATGAAGTTTCCACTAATAGTCATTATTGATGGTACATAGTGGTCAACATAATAATTACTAGGGGTCAAGCCTGCTTCGGGGTCGGTTGTGGTATATTGCCCGCCCTGGATATTAGCCAACAGCGTAGCCCATTGGGTTGCGTCATAGTTGTAGTTGCTGTTTGAGCGGGACGACACATAGAGTTTTCTTCCCTTTGAGATGTTATAAGCGATACGGCTAGCCGTTTGGTTAGACCAATACTCAAGAGTTTCACCGGTTTCGGTGTTAGTTGCGGTGTATTTGATAATAGATGTGTAGTATCTGTCTGATGCGTCAATAGTTGCAGTAGATTTATTATAAATCGCACCGCCTAGAGCTTGCGTTGCACCTGTTACACTGTTTTCTACAAAATTTCCTTCTGCACTAAATTCAGAATATTTAGGTGTCCAATAGTTAGCAGGAATGAGAGTATTAGTTGGGTCAGTTGTTATATAGGTACCGTTTGCTATATTGTTTTGGATAGTTTCCCATTGATCATCTGTTCTTTTAGACCGAATAGTTACTGAGTATGATATTTCTAGTTTTTTGCCCTGTGCTATATAGTTATCTATATTTGTTTTTGTTGAATTTTCCCAATAAACAACAGTTGTACCATCAGACTTTGTTGCAATGTATTTAGTAACAGTGATAGTTTGGCGGTCAGACGAGTTTAAGGGAACAGCACTCGCTTGGTTCCAAATTGCACCGCCATAAGCATTGGCGGAGGAGGAAATGGCACTGTTACCGATCAAATCACCCGTGATTGAACTTATTGTGCCGTTAGAGTTAAGAATCGCACCGCCTTCAACAGAGGAGGAGCCTGTTGCACTGTTGCCGATGAAATCACCCGTGATAGAGCCTATTGTGCCGCGGTTAGAAATCGCACCGCCACAAGCAATGGAGGAGCCTGTTGCACTGTTGCCGATGAAATCTCCCACGATAGAACTTATTGTGCCGTTATAGTTAGAAATCGCACCGCCATCACCCCATCTGTCGTCAATGGCACTGTTGCCGATGAAATCACCCGTGATAGAGCCTATTGTGCCGTAGTTAGAAATCGCACCGCCCCAAGCACTGGCGGAGGAGGAGCCTGTTGCACTGTTGCCGATGAAATCACCCGTGATAGAGCCTATTGTGCCGCGGTTATAAATCGCACCGCCTTGAGCTTCGCCCGAAGTGGATTTGGCATAGTTGCCGATGAAATCACCCGTGATTGACTCTATTTTTGCGCTAGAGCCACTGTTATAAATCGCACCGCCATAAACACCGGAGAAGGAGGAGGAGGCACTGTTGCCGATGAAATCTCCCGTGATTGAGTTGATTATGGCGCTGCTGCCACTGTTATAAATCGCACCGCCTTGTGCTGTGCCGCTTGTCGAAGTGGCACTGTTGCCGATGAAATCGGCTATTATATCTACGGTCGGCAGATTTTGGGTATTATATATCGCACCACCGTTTGAATTACCTGATATTCCGGCAAAGACTTTGTTCTGAACATTTGAACCGTCAGCAGCGATTGTGTCATTAATTCTTGTTTGTGTAATGTCATATCCTGCGGGTTTTGTATAGGTGTAGGTGAAATATCTGTTCCAACTATCGGGTGTAACTCCGTTATGCGGCATCTTCATACGGATAGCACCTGTAATGGTGTTTCCGCTGATTGTTATGTCAGACCCCGCAACTTTATCATCCGCCCAGGTGTAGCCGCTCGGCTCGGTTGTGTACCTTGTCCAGTCAATAATCGTGCTGTCTTTGAGTTCAATATTTCCATAAGCAGAATCTGTGCCATCGGTGACTTTTACTTCATAATCCGTTGAAGAACCGACAGAATATGAGTATGCACTGCCATTGGGGTATGTCGTGGGGTCTTGTGCATGCAAAGCATCAAGTGTCGGTGTCGGTAATTCTGCCGCACCGCCCGTGAAAGTACCTCCGCGTAGCCCGTCATTCAGAGGGTAAAATTTTGAGATTCCACGGGCTTCGCCCTCTGAATGACGCAAAATTTTACCCGAAGAATCTTCCCCCTGAGCAAATACAAAAGATCGCACAGTCGGACTTGCGATACCTTGAGATTCTTCGGCTATCACCTCAGAATGACTGCCGGTCTGTGTCATAACACTGACATCAAATGCTCCACCAGAGATGTCGCTCTCGGTTAAACGGATGTTCGTTTGCGGGGTCTGAGTTTGTGAAACTTGTGCCTGGGGTAAATTGGATGCCATACTTTGAGTTTCTTCGGCTGCCGCCTCAGAATGACTAACCGTAAAAGATTCAGAATAACCGTTCGTTTCCTCTCCCTGATAGGACAAATATTTATCGATTTCGTTTCCGACAGCGCCAAAGCCCTCATTTTGCGCCAAGCTCATTATACCTGTTTCGTTCGGGGTAACCGTTATATTATTCTTCGCTGAAAAACGTTCGTCCGTAAGCGATTCGTCAGCCTGTGCAGTCGGCATAAAAACTACCGACCCGATGAATGCAGCCATAGCCAGAAAATTCGTCAGACGATTATTCTTTTTATTCTGTTTTCTATACTTTTTCAGCATCGATTATTGTTCTTAAATCCTCTGTTAGCACAGTTTTACATCCATCACCCAATAACTGATTTTTTTAGGCATACGAACTCTATTTATATTTTAAACCATGTTCCCATGTTTCTCAACATTATTAAGTCATGTTAAGTATATATTCTTTATATATCTTAACATATCTAACTTAGGATTTTTGCAGAATATTTTTGTTTGGCTGAAAGCCCAACCTACTGCGCTGTTGCCAGTAAACCCAACATTTAATACATGCAGTGGGCACGCTTCACTTTGCCCACCCTGCATACTACTTTTATATTTACCCCTACCCTTTGTTTTCCAAAACCGTGCCGTCTTTGGTGTCCTTCACCAAAATTCCGCATTCATCGAACGCTATTCTGATTTTGTCAGCAACATCCCAATTCTTTTCGGCTCTTGCCTGCTTTCTCAACTCCAGAACCTCATAAAGCGAAGTGAAATTCTGTCCCAAAACCTCTGAAATATGCGCAACGGCTTTTTCTTTATCCTCATCGGAAATTCCCGCTTTTTCGAAAGTAAAACCAAGCGTTGTTCCCAACTGATAAAGAATAGAATAAGCATCTTTTTCATCCTTATTCGCCCTTGTCGCAAGGTCAAACAGAATTGCGAGCGCCTTTGAGGTGTTCAAATCTTCATCCATAGCCTCGCAAAACGCTTTATATTCAGGTGTTGTCGTTATATCAAAATTCGGGTTATTCACTCCCTTTGCATTTGTCAGACGTTTTGCACCCGCCTGCGCCGCCGTCAGCGCCTCATCCGAAAATTCAACAGGCATTCTGTAATGATTTGTGAGAATAAACAGGCGCAAAGTGTTTGCATCATAATTTTTGAGCATATCATCTATCGTTAAGAAATTACCTAAAGATTTTGACATTTTTTCCTTATTTATTGTCACAAAACCGTTATGAAGCCAGTAATTAACAAACTTACATCCGTTTGCACATTCAGACTGTGCAATCTCGTTTTCATGGTGCGGGAAAATCAAATCTGCTCCGCCTGCGTGAATGTCAATGGTTTTGCCCAGATATTTCCTGCTCATTGCAGAACACTCAATGTGCCACCCCGGACGACCGACACCCCAAGGCGAATTATAGCCGAATTTTTCATCTTTTTTCCAAAGCGCAAAATCAAGCGGATCTTCTTTTAATTCTCCAACCTCAATTCTTGCACCGCTTTCCAACTGGTCTATCGGCTGTTTTGAAAGATAACCGTAATTTTTGAAATTCTTAACTCTGAAATAAACATCTCCGCCTGCTTCATAGGCATAACCGTTTTTGATTAAATCTTTAACCATCGAAATCATTTCGCCCAGAGTTTTTGTTGCAAAAGGTTCAATATCGGGGCGCAGGGTGTTCAGAGCGTTCATTGAATTTGTAAATTGCTTATACCAGTATTGAGAAACCTCCTCGGGAGTTTTTCCCTCTTTTTCCGCTTTTTTGAGAATTTTGTCGTCAACATCGGTGACATTACGACAATATGTGACATCATAACCTCTGAATTTCAAATAGCGGTACAGAACATCCCATGTGATATAACATCTTGCGTGTCCAAGGTGTGCGTAATCATAAACCGTAGGTCCGCAAACATACATCCTGACCTTGTTTCCCTCTATCGGTTTAAATTCCTCAACAGTATTTGAATAAGAGTTAAATAATTTCATAATAACATCCTCGCTTTGCGGCTATCATAACACAAACATACGGCGAATTTAATTACCCTCGTTCAGCATATCAAAAATTTCAAAAACAGGTGCTTTTAAATCTTCAACAGGACACTTTTCATCCAGTTCAAGCGTAATTGTCGGTATATTACGCTCAACCCCGCAATATGTTCCGAAACTTCCCGGTGTCGGATAGCCGATACTTGCTTCAACCGGATAACCGATTATTTTGGAAATCTTTTGTGCCAAATCTTGCGCAGGTCCGTCATAGTTGACAATTTTATAGGGTGCATGAAGGGTTATAACCTGTTTGGGCTTATATTTTTCAAGTACATCAATGAGAAATTTTGTTTCAATTTCACTTCCCGCAGTTTTTCCGCCAAAATAATCATCGGGGTTATTTCCCGCAGCACTCCCGTCCTGTCCGAAATTTTTTGTCGGGAAATTTCGGTTTAAATCCACTCCGTTTGCATTCGTTCTTGTATTTTTCACCATCCCGTCAGGGTTTAAACAGGGAACTAAAAGAAGATTTTTGCAAGCAGGAAAACTTTTCAGATACTCATCTATCAGATATTTTCCCTGCGGTTCATCTCCGTGAAAAACTCCGATAACAAGAGTTTTACCGGTTCCATCTTCTCCGATAAGTTCTATCTTGTTATTCAGTTTAGTCATAACACTTTGCAGAACTTCCAAAATTTTACCCCCAAAATTATTCAAACAAAGCGGCTATAAAATCATCCGCATCAAACGCTTTTAAATCGGTCATCTTTTCACCTATCCCGACAAGTTTTACGGGTAATTTCATTTCTTTTGCTATCGCAATAATTATCGCCCCTTTTGCACTCCCGTCAAGTTTTGTCAAGGCTACAGAAGTCAAATTTACACAATCTGCAAAAACCTTCGCCTGCTGCAAACCATTTTGTCCCGTATTTGCATCTATTACCAAAATACTTTCCCGCAACGCCTCAGGTGCCTGCTTGTCTATAACCGTTTTAATCTTTTTGAGTTCTTCCATCAAATTAAACTTATTCTGCAATCTTCCTGCCGTATCAACAAGAATTACATCATAATTCTCGGCTTTGGCTTTTTGAATTGCTTCATAAACAACAGATGCCGGATCTGCCTTATCACGCCGTACAATATCCGCTCCCGCACGCTCAGACCAGATATTCAACTGTTCTTCGGCTGCCGCACGAAATGTATCTCCCGCCGCTATCAGAACTTTTTTGCCGTCCTGTCTGAATCTGTATGCCATTTTGGCAATTAAGGTGGTTTTTCCCGCACCGTTTACACCTGTTATGAAATAGACATTTAACTCGTTTTCCTTATAATCTAAATTTGTAGAACCCGCCTCAGATAAGGTCTTTTTAAATTCTTCTTTGAGGTAATTTTTCAATTCAGAGGGTTTTGCATTCTTTTTTGAACGCAAATTATCCACAAGTTCTGCGGCATACCCCACACCCAAATCTGCACCAATCAGAGTATCTTCTATATCGTCAAGTGCAAATTCGGAATATTCTTCCTCATTTTCATCAACATTTGACAAAACATTTCCGACAAGACTTTGAGCGGTATTAGATACTGCCTGTTTAAAATTTTCTATTTTTTCTTTAAAAAATCCGAACATTTGCCCCTCAAACTACCCTCTCCCCGTGGAGGCGAGGGAACAACTACACTATTTTATACCCTTATCAACAATAACTTTTGCAAGAACCCCGTTGATAAATGATGCACTGTCATCTGTTGAATATTTCTTCGCAAGTTCTAACGCTTCATCAACAACAACTTTCATCGGTGCTTCTTTTACGTATAAAAGTTCCGTTATTGCAATACGTAAAATATCTTTGTCCATTTTTATCAGTCTGTCAAAATCCCAGCCTGTTGAATAATTTTTTATCAAATCATCAACTTCTGTGTGATTTTGCTGATAATTTTGTGCAATTTTTACCGCATAATCTTTTACCTCGCTCTGAGATTCAAGAGTTGTAAATTCCGCAATTTCCAGCGCCAAGAGCGCTTTTTCAGCAACCTCTATCATTTCATCAATTTTTGATTTAAAATCACCGGTCATCTGCATGGGAACGGAAACGTTTGTCGCATCAAGCGGTCTGTTCAGATTAATTTCGTGTTCTGCCTCATAATCATCAATTCTGTTTTTCATATCCAAAAGCGAACCCAGTGAAGTTTTTAAATCTTCGCTTGCGCTGTCGGATAAAATACGGACAGATTTCAGAATTATATCATCCAGACTTTCTTTTGCATAACTTGTAATTTTTTTATCAAACTGTGAAAGTAATATAAATGCCAGTTCTCTGGCTGCTCTGCGGGCTTGCATATTATACCTCGTAAATTTTCATAACTGTCAATTTTAAAATGATGTTATCATGAAAAATTTTTGATAACAAGTGATGAGATTTTTCATCACACATTATTTAAAACGGCTTTCTATATAACTTTCCGCAAGCAGTTTATAATCGGGGTTAACTTCAAAAGCTATATAATTTCCACCATTCATGACAGTGGCAAGACACTCCGAACCGCTCCCGCAAAACGGAATTACAACATTATAATTTTCATTTTTCGGTTTCGCTGCTTTTATCAGTTTATCTGTTAATTCGAGAGGTTTTTGGGTCGGGTGAATTATCAATTCGTGTTGGTCGTGCAAATGTTTTTCTTTTGGGGAAATAAGTTTTCCGCAGGTTTTACAGTATATCGCTCTTTGGGTGAGTGCCGCACCGCCGGCAAGTGTTGAAACACCCTTTATGACATCTCTGGGTAATGCGCCGTTTGGATGAGCGCTATACACAGTGTCTCTTTGTCCGTTTGAAAATCTGCCTTTTGTGGATTTTCTTACTCTCCCTGCGGCATTTTTTAAAAAACTTTCGGTATAAGGTTCTCTCACATCATCTCTGTTAAAATGCGGTTTATCTTTCCACGTACATATTATGGATTCGTGACTTCTTTGCCAAAAATTTAGCGATGGTACATTTTTATTTGTATAGTGCCAGATTAACCACCTCTGCTTATCAATATCCAAAAGCGTTGAAATATGAGCCAAAATTTCACTAAACCCGTAGATATACATAGTACCGGTCGGCGACAATACTCTCAGACATTCTTTTATCCATTTTTCAGACCAGACAACATATTCCGTTAGCGGCATACTGTCTTTATTATTTCCAAAATCAACCCCGATATTATATGGCGGATCTGCAATAATTATATCGGCACAGTTATCATTGAGTTTTCCCAAACCCTTTATGCAATCTTCGTTGTATATTTTATTCCAAAGCATACTCAATTCCGTCCGCTCTTATATCAAATTTGTTCCTTAGTACATAATAACCTAATATCTTTATTTTGTCACGATTGATAAAATATAATTATCGTTAAAATATTTATTTGCAACCCTTATAATATCCGCATCTGTTACGCTGTTTATGAGTTCGGGATATTTATTTTTAAATTCGTACCCTCTGCCTGATGTTTCATACCAGCCGACATTGGTTGCTTTATCAAGGTTTGTTTCAAGACCGATTATGTAATTTCCCAAAAGTTTTTCTTTTGCATCGGCAAGTTCTTTATCTCCGACATATTCTGTTTTGAGTTTTTTAATTTCTTCAAACAGACCGGCTTTTGCCTTGTCAAGAGTCGCCGGATTTGTTCCGATATAGAGCATAAAACTTCCCCTCAGAACATTCGGCGAGTATCCCGAACCGAGTTGGTATGCAAGTCCCTGCTGCTCTCTTAAATCTATGAATAATCTTGAACTCATGCCTGAACCTAGCAAAGAATCTATTACCTGCAAGGTTGCAAAATCCTTCTCGTTCAAAACTCCGTCAACCTGCCACCCGAGCATTATCCATGCCGTTTCTGTATCCATTTTTATTGTATTTGTACGGGGTGCTGTTGTTTTTGTTATTTTTTCCGAATAGTTTTTATAATCAAAATTGCTGCAATTTTCTCTCGGTGAGAAAATTTTATTCAGTTTTTTAATTACATCGTCCTTATCAACATTACCGTTTATTGATATAACAAGATTTTCCGGTGAGAAAATTTTGTTATAATATTCCAGAATATCCGCTCTTTTTATTTTGGGAAGATTTTTTTCCAAAACGATTGAAGATATTGAATACGGAGTATCCTTATAAATTAAATCTCTGTACTGTTCTATTGCCTGCTGAATAGGAACATCCTTTGAACTTTTTATCGCATTTAATTTATCTGATACTACCTTTTGAACTTCTATATCATCAAAACTTGCACGATTTACAACTTCATCCAAAAGTTCAAATGTTTTTTCGTATTCATCTTTTGTAGTTAAAACGGTGAGTGAAAAAGCATCAGCTCTGACAGAAGGAGAAATTTCAATCCCATTGTCCTCAAGAACTTGTGACAATTCAATCGGAGAATAATTCTTTGTTCCTTTCAACATAGTTGCAGCAGTCAACTTTGCAGTACCGGGAATTTTGTCATAAAACTGTCCGCCTTTTGCATTTATACTTATCGCAATAATATCATTCACCGAATTTGGGGTGTATAAAAATGTTGCCCCGTTTGATAACTGATATTTTTGAGTATATTTATCACTGCTTACTAAAGTAGCACTTCCGCCATTTTGAATGACATTTGAAACAGGAATATCTTTTGAATTTTCGGGTAACAATATTGAAACCACGCTTTTTTCTTCCCCGAGATATTTATTTGCAACTTTTTTTACCATCTCTTTTGAAACATTTTTTATGTTGGTCAGATAGTTATCATAAAATTTTATATCGTTTGTTAAGGCAATTGTATAACCGATTTCGGTTGCAATATTTGTAACGGATTCTCTTGAATAATATGTATTTCTTTCAATAATATTTTTTGCGAGATTTAACTGTTCATCCGTCACTCCGTTTTTCTGTATCTTTTTTATTTCTTCAAAAATAGCATTTTGGACAGCCTGACATTTTTCCGGTTCAAAATTTGCCGATATGTAAAAGATACCATCATCCTTCATTGTGGAATTTCCCGCCTCAACAGAAAACGCAAGACGTTTTTTCTCTTTTATAACCTGATTTAAAACAGATGAACGACCGTCACCCAAAATTGTTGCCAAAACATCCATTGCATAAGATTCGTTATCCGAAATCGGAGTCCCTCTGAAACCTATAAGCATGTAACCCGATTCGGTTTTTATGTATTCGACTTTTTTCTTCTGTTTTGTAATCTGGGCTTCTTTCGGATAAATAGTTTTTGTCTGTTTTTTATATTCGGAATTGAATACCTCTTTAATCCTTTCAAGCGTTTTATTTGTATCAACATCCCCGATTACAACGGTAATCATATTTGATGGAGAATAATGACTGTTATAAAAATCCAAAACGCTCTCCCTTGTTATTTTCTCAATAACATCACTTCTGCCTATAACTTTTCTTTTGTAAGGATGTGTTTCATACATCATTGAATTCATATTCTCCTGCAAAATCCGTGAGGGAGATTTTAAATCTTTATTGATTTCCTCCAATACGACTTTTCTTTCTTTTTCCATTTCGTTTCTCGGAATCATCGGATTAGAAAGCATATCGGCGTGAAGTTCAAGCGCCAGATTAAAATCCTTAGACGGAATAGTTACATAATAATGAGTGAAATCTTTACTTGTTGCAGCATTTGTAATCGCACCTTTTGTTTCAAGAATTTTGTCAAATTCACCGGTTGAGTGATTTTTTGTTCCTTTGAAGAATAAATGTTCAAGAAAATGCGCAACCCCGTTATTTGAATCATCTTCATCAATTGAACCGGTTTTAATCCAGGTATCAATTATGACGATAGGATTATTATGTACCTCCTGAATGACGACAGTTTGCCCATTATCAAGCCTGAACATCTGCGCCTGAGAACCCCACGCAAGATTAGCACATAACATAATTGCAGCAACCAAAATAAATTTCTTCATTATTAACCGTCCTTTTTTGTTTATTATACAGGCAACATAAAAATTAATCACATTACTGACTCGGGGAATTTGTTTCATTAAGTCCGTTAAGTCTATAAGTCTGATAAGTCCAAAACAGAATAGACTGTCATCCTGAGCGATAGCGAAGAATCGCATGGTATAACGATTAAGACCCTGAGATTCTTCGGCTTTGCCTCAGAATGACGGGATTACGACAGATTTACGATAGCAAATTTTCGTAATGACAAAATCGTAAAAATTTTCAATTATCCATTTTTAATTTCCAATTTCATATATTAAGAAATGTAAACCTCTGACTATCGGGGAAATTCATGGGGCAAATTTTTTATTCAAAAAACCTTAAACTTGAAATTTTGAATTTTTGATATATAATGAGTGTATCAAATACATTCAAAAAGCACGAAATCTTATTTAACGGTAGGAAAAAAAGTAGAGCTTGGAGAATTTCCAATTTACAACTAGAGGATTACATTTTGAAAAAATTATTACTATTCACAATTGCACTTGTGTGGATGTGTTTTGCACCTGTGCATGCAGCCAATGTCACTCAGGTTAAGGCAGCGATAGTAAAACATTCTATCGAAATGGGCGTAGATCCGGCAATTACGCTAAGTATCGCCAAATCAGAATCAGGATTTCGACAGGAGGCAAGAAGCCCCAGAGGAGCAGTCGGAGTCTTTCAACTTATGCCCTCAACAGCAAGACGTATGGGCTTGAATCCTTATACCCTTGACGGAAATATCAAAGGCGGAATCATGTATTACAAGTCCATGTACAAGATGTTTGGCTCAATGGAGTTGGCTCTTGCAGCCTATAACGCAGGTCCGGGAAATGTCAAAAAATACAAAACCGTTCCTCCGTTCAGAGAAACAAAACGCTATGTTGCAAGAATTATGGCTGACTACAATAACCTGAAAATTCATCCCGATCCTGTTATCGCAGGAGTTAAAAACGGGACAATCGCAACAGTACCTGTTGTTAACGCATCAGGGAAATCAACAACGGTTCCAATGGTTAAAATTGAGCAGGCAAGAAACCTGAATGCAGAGTTAATTAAAGAAAAACCGATTGAAATTGAAGTTAAATCAGAATCGGTTGCAATTTAAGTCGCTTCAAAAAACATTTAAAAAGACCGGCTGATAAGCCGGTCTTTTTGTGCTCATCAAAAAATAATAAGTTATCCACCCATTTATTCAATAAATTTTCAATAAGTTAACATTTGTAAAATTATTCAACAGAATTAGTTAAATAGTATTATATTTTTTATCCGTTTGTGGTATATATATTTTGTACATAATTGAATTATAAACAAATATAGTTCACTAGATTGGAGGCAATAAATGGCAGTAGGTCAATTTGTATTTATGTTACACTCACACCTTCCGTATTACAGAAAAGCGGGAATGTGGCCGTTCGGCGAAGAAAACCTTTATGAATGTATGGCAGAAACTTACGTTCCGTTGTTAAACGCTATCGCAGAGTTATACGAAGAAGGTATTCAGGCAAAACTTACGGTAGGTATTACTCCGATTTTGGCTGAACAACTCAATGATGAACATTTAAAATGCGGTTTTGTGGAATATTTGGATTCAAAAATCAAAAGCGTATCCGAAGATTTGGAAAGATACCCCGATGAAAAAGTTCCGCACTCACAGCATTTAAAATATCTTGCAAAATACTATTTTGACTGGTTTAACAATATCAAAAATTCATTCGTAAACAAATACGGAATGGATTTAATCGGTGCTTTCAAAAAGTATCAGGATTTGGGTTGTATTGAAATCACAACATCAGGTGCAACTCACGGATTTTCACCTTTACTTGCAACAGATAACAACCTGAACGCTCAATTTAAAGTCGGTTCAGATACAACCAAAAGATTATTCGGCAAAAAAGCAAAAGGTGCTTGGCTGCCCGAATGTGCATACCGTCAGGGTTATGAATTTATAGGTTCGGACGGTGAAAAACACTGGCGTCCCGCTATTGAAGTTACCTTGCAAAATAACGATATTGAATACTTCTTTACGGAATCTCACGTAATAGAAGGCGGAAATTCTATCGGGAACAGACGTGTAATCGGCGTTTACGGAAATATTGAGTATATTCCGTTACCGGAAAGACCTGCAACCGGCTATGACACATATTCTGCATATTGGCTGCCTGATGCACAAGTTGCTGTTATGGGCAGAAACGACAGAGCAGGTTATCAAGTGTGGTCAGCGGCTGACGGCTATCCGGGAGACGGATGTTATAGAGAATTTCACAAAAAAGATGATAAATCAGGCATGAACTATTGGAGAATTACATCACCGAAAACCGATTTGGGTGACAAAATGTTGTATGACCCTGTTATTGCACTTAATAAGGTTAACGAAAATTCTGACCACTATACAACAATGCTTTACCACCTGATGAATGATTATAAAAATTCACACAACGGTAAAGAAGGACTTGTAATGGTTTCATTTGATACCGAACTTTTCGGACACTGGTGGTTTGAAGGTATTGAATTTATTAAACAGGTTATCAGAAAATTCAATAACTTTGTACCTGATGTAGAAAGAATGACAGCGGGCGAATATCTGCACGCACATCCTCCTGTTGAAGCAATTCAAATTCCCGAATCTTCTTGGGGACAGGGCGGACACTTCTATGTATGGAATAATCACTTAACAGAATGGATGTGGCCTATCATTCACTCTTGCGAAAAGAGAATTACAAGAATTGCCGACAAATATCAGACAATTCCCGAAAACAAACTTTTGCACAGAGCATTGAATCAGCTTGCAAGAGAAAATCTGCTGCTGCAAAGTTCTGACTGGCCGTTTTTGATTACAACATGGCAGGCAAAAGATTATGCAACGGACAGATTCAGAGAACACGTTGACAGATTTGAATTTATTGCGGATATGATTGAAAGCGGAAATATCAATGACGAAGAACTGAAGAAAATTGAAAGCATTGATAACTGCTTTACGGATATTGATTACAGAGTTTATGTATCTTTGGAAGAAGGTATGATACCTCAGCAATCAAAGAAATTAGCGCCGCTATACGTTGACTAAAAAGATTTTTTACAATTCAAATTCAACAAGCCTTGATTTTTATCAGGGCTTTTTATTTATTAAAAGTACAATTAAACATAGTACTTGATTTTTAAAATTCAGCAATTATAATATGAGAGTAACTAAACAGATGGGAGCGTAGCTCAGTTTGGTTAGAGCGCATGCCTGTCACGCATGAGGTCGCGAGTTCGAGCCTCGTCGTTCCCGCCATTTAACAAAGATGAACCCGAAATATCGGGTTTATTTTTTTACAAGGGGTTAAAATATAGAATGGAATAACCCCAAATTAAATAAGAACCAAAAGAGGTTCCGCTGACAAAAATCTGTCAATTCTGCTGAGGAAAAATGACTAAAAAAAAGACGATAAAAGAAAATCATCTTTCCAAAAAAAAATTAGCCGAAATACTTTCGGTGTCAGAGGCAACCGTCAAAAACTGGATAAAACTAAAAAAAATTACCCCCGATGACGGTTCGTATTTTACAAAAGATTATACTGAAAAACTTTTAAAAAAAATAAAATCAGATAAGTCAAATGAGCTTAAAAGCAGAAGAAACAAAAAATTTATCTCGGGCTCAGGTTTTTATAAAAATTACATTTGCCAAAATTCAAAAAACCTCAAAATTATCGAAAAATTTTTGAATAATTTTTCCGAAAAAATCCGCACCCTCACCCTTTATGAAATTCAATATATTATTGCCGATTGCGCCATCCGGCTATTATTAAAAAAACAAAAAAATAACAACATAATTTGCGATAAATTTTTGGAAAATTATCTAAAAAATAATATTGATTTCGGAAATTTTAACAAGCTTATCGATGACCTTATAGACAACAAAACGAATGCTCAAAATTTTATAAAAAAGAACCCTGAAATTTTCAGCGTTCAATATTTTTACGAAAAAAATGAGGACATTTTGGGGCTTTTGTATATTTCCATGCGAAATCTGGGTAACCGAAAAGCAAGCGGGGCTTACTATACCCCGACAAAAGCTGTCAAAAAAACTATTCTGTCATGCAAATTTTCAGACGGAACAATTTTTGACCCCTGCTGCGGAAGCGGTAATTTTCTGCTCCAGCTTCCCGAAAATATTGATATTCAACAAATTTACGGAAACGACATCGATGAAACAGCAATAAAAATTGCACGAATAAATATGGCTCTGAAATTTGAAATTCGTGACACAGATATTTTATACAAAAATTTCACCAACGATAATTTTTTAACCGGAAATTTCACAAAAAAATACGATTATATTATCGGAAATCCCCCATGGGGTGCTGCTTTTTCGGATGAAGAAAAAGAAGATTTAAGAAAAATTTATAAATCCGCAAAAGGAAAAAATATCGAATCTTATGATGTTTTTATTGAAAAAACTTTAAGAGTTCTTAATAAAGGCGGTACTCTGTCTTTTGTCCTTCCTGAGGCAATTTTGTCGATTAAAAATCACAAAAAAATCAGAGAAATTATCCTGAAAAACACCTCCATAAAATATCTGGAATATTTGGGAAATATTTTTGACAAGGTACAATGCCCGAGTATAATTCTGCTGTTGAAAAACACCCAAAAACCCTTATCCTGTACGGGTATGAAGATAAAAACAAAAGACAGAAATTTCACAATTAAAACCGACAGAAATGTAACCGCAGAAACATTTTCTTTTCTGACAGACGACAGAGAATATTCGGTATTTGAAAAAATAATGAACCCTAAAAACAAAGTCTATCTGAAAAACAACGCCGATTTCGGACTTGGAATAGTAACAGGCGACAACAAAAAATATCTGTCAGATAAAAAAAATAAAACAAACGAAGCGGTTTTGAAAGGGAAA
>CAMHMW010000010.1 GCA_946186335.1 uncultured Candidatus Melainabacteria bacterium | reverse complement strand
CCAGAATATCAAGTGCAATAAATGCGCAAAAAGCCGCAAAAAGATATGACAGCAACAAATTCAGCCAAAATATGGCTACCGCTGTTCAGATAGGTACATTAATACTTATGGTCTTGGCTTGCATTTTGTAGTATAATACCAACATGCAAATAAAAAGATTAACATATCTTGATTTTGGAAAAATTAAACGGTTGGTTTCTTATCTTTCACCCGATTACAACGATAAACTTGCAAAGTCAATAATGGAAGAACCGTTCGGGCTGATAAACGCAATGCTTCCGCTGCCTTTGAAGTTCAAATCGGAATCATTTATTCTGGTTGAAAACAATGAAGTTCTGGGGCTTATTACAACGGTAAAAACAGCAGGAAACCCTTATAAAATAAACATCACAAGGTTAATCTTTAAAGAAAACATGTACGATGTCGGACAAAAACTTGTGGAATTTGTTATTCACAAACTCGGGGCAAAAGGTGCTACAACATTTTCCGTTATGATAGACGAATGCCACGATGAATTGTTTGATTTATTCATAAACGGCTGCGGATTTCGGCTTTGTTCATCTGAAACTTTGTGGAAATGCGAAAAACCCGCTCCGCAGAAAACTGATTTAAAATGGCGATACGCTCAAAATTCCGATTCAAAAAAAATTGCCGAATTATACAATTCGGAACTCGAAGCAATATACAAACCTTCACTTTCAAGACATCCGAAAGAATTTTGCGAAGCAGTATTTTCCGGGCTTAATGACTACTACAAAACCAGATATGTCATAGAAGAAAACAAAAAAATCATAGGTTATTTTTCAATAACAACAAGCGATAATCTGAATTACATCTTTGATATAACCGCAAACAGCGGATATGACATTGGATATGACAGAATTATAAACACAATGCTGTGTGAAACCGCACAAAAGAAACGGGCATTTTATCCGCTTATCAAACAGAAAAAATACATAAAAGATTCATATAAACTGGAAAATTGTTTAAAAGAGATGAGTTACACCCCGATACAGACAAGGCAAATTCTTGTCAAAGACTATTACAAACCGGTTAAACAGGAAAATACCACTCAATGGAATGTCTTTAATCTTGAAGATAACTATATTTCAACACCGTAACTTCTTAAATCGGCAAGTGTCATCTGAAAATCGTTATCTACGTTATCTACGCTGCAGTGAGTTCTTTCCACTTCTTTAACTGTCTCCCAGCCTTTTTCTGATTTGACCTGATGCTGTGCAACAAAAACATCATCTTCTAGTCTGAAATTGTAACGGTTATTAGGAGTTACTTCAACGGAATATTCGGAAACCACAGGTGTAAATCTTTTTACAATGTGCATATCTCTGTCTTTCATAACTCTTTTCGCAATTGCTCTTGCAGTATTAGCGTTCAATGCCATATCTTCTACTGAAACTTTTAACATATATTTCTCCTTTTATGTATTATTTTAAAATCCGTACAAAATAAATTTTGCTATATAAAAAACAGTTCCTTAATAAAAATTAAGAAACTGTTTTTATATGTTTGCAATTTAATTATTTCAAAGAAGAAACAAAATCGTTAATTGCTCTTTCCTGAACCAGAATTTCCTCAATTCTTTCTTTTGTCTGAGATATTAGCTCGGCAGGAGCATTGGCAACAAATTTCGGATTATTAATTCTGCTCTCGAGTGATTTACGTTCACTCTGCAGTTTCCCGAGTTTCTTTTCCTGTCTTGCTATTTCTTCATTAAAATCAATAAGATTTTCAAGCGGAATAGCAATTTTTGATGCGGAAACAACTGCTGTAGCCGACTTATCAGCAATAGGCTCCGTTACATCAGCATAAGAAATGTTTTCAACCTTTGCCATACGTTTAATATAACTTTCAATAGCCTCAAATATCGGTTTTTCTTCTTTTGTAGCGTGAATTATAATATCAAATTTCAAGCCCATTGCTATATTGAAACTTTGGCGGACATTTCTCAATGATGATATTGTTTCAAACACAAGTTCCATCTCTTTTGCTTCCTGAGGATATGACAATTCGTCCTTATATACAGGGAAATCTGCAAGCATTAATGCCTTAAATTCCGATTTTTTCGGAATCAATTGCCATACACGCTCTGTTATATGAGGCATAATCGGATGTAACAACCTCAAGGACATATCAAGAACATATCTTAATACTCTTTGGGTGTTAAGTTTTTGAGCCTCATCCTGCAACTGAACTTTTGCAATTTCCACATACCAGTCACAATATGAATTCCAGAAGAAATCATAAAGCACGTGCGCGGTTTCTCCTATTCTGTAATTTTCAATGTTAGTATTAACTTCCGCAGCAACATTATTTAATTTGTCCAAAATCCACTTATCAGCGATTGTAAGATTATTAAAATCAATATCCTTATCATCAACGCCGTCAAGGTTCATAAGAACAAATCTTGAAGCGTTCCATATTTTATTTGCAAAGTTTCTCCCGTATTCAAAACGTTCATCGGAAATTTTAATATCCTGACCGCCGTATGTACAAAGCGAAGTCATTGTAAAACGTAAAGCATCACAACCGTATTTATCAATAATTACAACAGGGTCAATTGTATTACCTTTTGATTTTGACATTTTCTGACCTTTTTCATCACGAATCAGACCGTGAATATAAACAGTCGAGAACGGTGCTTTTCCTGTAAATTCCAAGCCCATTGTAATCATTCTTGCAACCCAGAAGAATATAATATCGAATCCTGTCACAAGAGTTGTTGTCGGATAGAATTTTTTAAAATCTTCACTTTCGGTATTCGGCCAGCCCATTGTACTAAACGGCCACAAACCTGACGAAAACCATGTATCAAGAACATCGGTTTCCTGTTCCCAAACTGACGGATCGGGGTTTTCCTTTGCAACAATCATATCGCCCGTAATCTTGTTATGATATGCGGGAATTTGATGTCCCCACCATAATTGACGGGAAATACACCAGTCACGGATATTTTCCATCCAACCGAGATAATTCTTTTCCCAACGTTCGGGAATAAACTTAATCCTTCCGTCTTTTACGGCTTTTATTGCTTCTTCGGCAAGCGGTTTCATTTTCACGAACCACTGTTCGGAAAGTAAGGGTTCAATAGTTGTTCCGCAACGCTGACATTTGCCGACATTGTGTTCGTGTTCCCTTGTTCTCAATAAAGAATTGTTATAAGAAAGCATACCGATAATTTTTTCTCTTGCTTCATATCTATCCAAACCATGAAGATTTTCGGGAACTTCACCGCAAGATTTCATTCTGCCTTGTTCGTCAATTACCCAAATCGGGTCAAAGCCGTGACGTTTGCCGACTTCAAAGTCATTCGGGTCATGTGCAGGGGTTATTTTAACAGCACCCGTACCAAAGTTTTTGTCAACGTATTCATCGGCAATAATCGGAATTTCACGACCTGACAGAGGAATAACGACAGTTTTACCGATAAGTTCTGAATACTTATGATCTGACGGATGAACCGCTATCGCAACATCCCCGAATATGGTTTCAGGTCTTGTCGTTGCGACAATAATTGCTCCGCTTTCCCCTTTCAGCGGGTATGAAATTTCCCACAAATGCCCCTGTTCGGTTTCATATTCGGTTTCAACATCCGAAATCGCCGACTGACAACGGGGACACCAGTTTACAATATATGCGCCCTTATAAATCAGCCCCTTTTGGTATAATCTGACAAAAACTTCTTTAACCGCATCCGAACAACCCTTGTCGAAAGTAAATCTTTCTCTTGTTCTGTCAAAAGATGCGCCCAGTCGTTTGCACTGGTCTAAAATTCTTGATTTATGAGCATTAGCCCATTCCCAAGTCTTTTCCAAAAACTTGTCACGACCTATATCGTGGCGGGAAATTCCCTGTTCTCTGAGATTTTTTTCAACAACATTCTGAGTTGCAATTCCTGCGTGGTCTGTACCGGGCACCCAAAGTGTTTCATAACCGCTCATTCTGTGATAGCGGATTAAAATATCCTGCAAAGTTTCATCAAGAGCGTGTCCCATGTGTAATACCCCCGTAACATTCGGAGGAGGGATAACTATTGAATACGGCTTTTTGGGACTTTTTGCATCAGCCCTGAAAAATCCGTTTTCTTCCCAGAATTTGTAAATACTTTCTTCTGTTTCCTTTGCATCATAAACCGTAGGTAAATCTTCAATCTTAATTGCAGGCATATTTATATCCTCATAACTTAAATAATCTCTGATGATTATAGAATAACACAAACATAAATAAAGTTATATTAACTTTTATTATGAAAAAAGATTAAAATATTTGATTATATTAATCGTTTAAACTACACTATTAAGGAATATACATAGGTGGCCGGGTCGGAATTAAAAACCTTACCGGCGTAGAATAAAAATTAAGGAGAAAAGAAATGACACCAAGAAACTTTTTGTTTACTTCGGAATCAGTAACCGAAGGACACCCCGACAAAGTATGTGATCAGATTTCTGATGCTATTTTGGATGAATTTTTGACAAAAGACAGCAGTTCAAGAGTTGCGGCAGAAACAACCGTAACAACAGGGATGGCTCTTGTTTGCGGAGAGATTACGGCAGATTGCTACGTTGATATTCCGCAGGTTGTACGCAACACCATTAAAAATATCGGTTATACCGGTTCAAACGGCGGCGGATTTGATGCCGACACTTGTGCCGTATTAACAAGCATTGACGAACAGTCAACAGATATCGGAAACGGTGTTAATAAAGCGTATGAATCAAGAGATAACAACGCTGACACATCAACTACCGAAACGGAAGAACTGGGTGCAGGCGATCAGGGAATTATGTTTGGTTACGCATGTAACGAAACACCTGAACTTATGCCTCTGCCGATAAGTCTGGCTCATAAATTGTCTTACAGATTATCTCAGGTGAGAAAATCAGGTATTGTAAGTTATTTAAGACCGGACGGAAAATCTCAGGTTACTGTTGAATACGTTGACGGCAAACCGGCAAGAATACACACAATTCTTATATCAACACAACATAATCCGACTATCAACGGAATTTCCGACAACAGAGAGGTTCAGGAAATAATCAAAAACGATTTAAAAAGACATGTTATCGACTATGTTTTTGAAACTGAAAACATTAAACCCGATGAAGATACAATCATCCTCATCAACCCGTCAGGCAGATTTGTAATCGGCGGACCGCAGGGTGATTCAGGATTAACCGGAAGAAAAATCATCGTTGACACATACGGCGGATATTCACGTCACGGCGGCGGTGCATTCTCAGGAAAAGACCCGACGAAAGTTGACAGATCTGCTGCTTATGCAGCACGTTATGTTGCTAAAAACGTTGTAGCATCAGGTTTAGCTGAAAAATGTGAAATTGAACTTGCTTATGCAATCGGTGTTGCAGAACCCGTTTCAATCATGGTTGATACCTTCGGAACAGGCAGAATTTCAGATGATGAAATTTCAAAACTTGTTTCAAGAAACTTTGATTTAAGACCTGCTGCAATTATCAAAAAATTTGATTTGAGAAATTTACCGGCTAAAAACGGCGGCAAATTCTATCAAAAACTTGCAGCATACGGACACATGGGCAGAACAGACATTGATGTACCTTGGGAACACCTTGATAAGGCGGAGGTGTTAAGTTCAGAGGCATCGTTTTGCGGATGTACCGCATGCGGAGCAGTTTAAGAAACAAAATAATTAAAACAAAAATAACCTTTCCGAATTTCGGGAGGGTTATTTTTTGCTTATGATAAACTAAAATTATGAAACACATAAAACTCAAATGGTTTATTTGTTTATTGGTAATAACGGGAAATTTTCTTGGAATGCTTGATTCAACAAGCGTTAACCTTGCCCTGTACCCTATTGCGGATAATCTGGGCATATCGCTGTCGCAGGTTCAATGGGTAGTTATTGCCTACATGCTTGTTCTGACGGTTCTGTTACCGTTTTTCGGAAAAATCGGAGATTTGTTTTCTAAAAATAAAGTTTACGGAACGGGATTTTTAATTTTTGCAATCGGAGCATTTCTCTGCTGTACTGCACCATCTTTCGGCTTGTTAATTTTATACAGATGCATTGAGGCAACAGGAGCATCCATAATGCTTTCAAACGCACCTGCCGTTATTGTTTCAATGTTTAAAGGCGAAAGACGGGGGCAGGCTCTCGGAATTAACGGAAGTCTTGTTGCTGTCGGCGGGATGACTGGACCTGCAATCGGCGGACTTTTAATTCACCATTTTGGTTGGCACACAATATTTTTACCCTGTGTTCCTGTTGCACTTATAGGGGCAATACTTTCTTTTAGGCTTATTCCCTCTTATCATAAAAAAAGGTCATTCAAATTTGACTATAAAGGATTTTTATACTTCACAACAGCACTTTTGGCTCTGCTGCTTGCAATTTCGGAAGGTCACAGCTGGGGCTGGGGTTCTGCAAGAATTATTGCACTCGGAATTATTACTCTTATTTTTGGCGCACTTTTCTATATGAGAGATAAAAAAATCAACTATCCGATGATTAATTTTAAGATGTTCAAAATTAAGACCTTCACTTTCGGAAATATCGCCGTTATGAACTCTTATATGTGTATGTTCACAAACGGAGTATTATTGCCGTTCTTTTTACAGGAAATCGTCAGATATAACGCCTTTATCTCAGGTCTTTTAATCCTGCCGTATTCTGTTGCATCATCTGCGATTGCACCTTTTGCCGGGAGTTATTCGGGGAAACACGGAAGCAGAGTTTTGACACTTGTCGGACCAAGCATTTATATTATCGCACTGATAATTTTCACAACCTTTACTCCCTCAACTCCCATGTGGGAAATTGTGATGGCATCTGTTATTATGGGAATAGGAAACGGATGTTTCCAGTCACCGTCAAATAACGCAATTCTTACCTGCGTGAGCCACGAACATTTGGGAATTGCAAGCGGAATATTATCCCTGTCAAGAAATTTGGGCAACATTTTAGGGGTCGCAATTACAATTACCCTTTTTGACAGTTTCAGAACACGATTTATTGAGGCAGGAGAAGTTTACAATACAGCATTTCTTAACTCCTATCACCTGACAATGATGTTCGGTATTGTATTCGGTTTAATTTGTTTAACCTGCGCCTATATTGCCTATGGCAACACACAAAAAGTAAAAATGTAAGTTGGGCTTTCAGCCCAACGCAACGCTCACAAGAAGACAGAGAGAATAATTCTTTAATAATTTTCCATTATCCATTTTCAATTTCCCATTACATTTAACCCCCACTTGAAATGTAATTTTGTCTGAATTATTATATAAGTGTAACATTTACACCAAACAATTATGAATGGCGGATATCATGGCATGTAATGAAAATATAAGAAATATAGCGATTATAGCACACGTTGACCACGGGAAAACAACCCTCGTTGACTGCTTATTAAAACAGGCGGGAGTTTTCAGAGAAAACCAAAAGGTTGAAGAACGTGTTTTAGACAGTAACGATTTAGAAAGAGAACGAGGAATTACAATTCTTTCCAAAAACATATCAATTGATTACAACGGAACAAAAATAAATGTTGTTGACACCCCCGGACACGCAGATTTTGGTGGTGAAGTTGAACGTGTTTTGGGTATGGTTGACGGCGCACTATTAATTGTTGATGCAGCAGAAGGTCCTATGCCCCAGACAAGATTTGTTCTTTCAAAAGCATTAGAATTGGGGTTGAAAATCATTGTTGTTATCAATAAGATTGACAAGCCGGCAGCAGAACCGCTGACAGCATTGGATAAAGTTTTTGATTTGTTTACAGAATTAACCGACAGAGAAGATTTGATAGACTTTCCGTTCATTTTTGCAAGCAGTTTAAACGGTTTTGCAATAAACGATTTGGAAGACGAAAGAAAAGATATGATACCGCTTTTAGACAGCATCGTAAAAAATATCAAAGCACCTGACGGGGATGAAAACGCACCATTCCAGTTCAGAGCAACAACACTTGATTATAACGAATATGTCGGAAGAATTGTTATCGGACGTATTGCAAACGGAAAAGTAAAATCTCAGGAGCAGGTTTGCGTAATTCACGCAGACGGAACGCAGGAAAGAGGAAAAATCGTTAAACTTTTCGGGTTCAAAGATTTGGGCAGAGTTGAAATTGATGAGGCATACGCCGGTGATATTATCGGAATTGCAGGCTTTTCCGATGTTCAAATCGGAGAAACAATTTGTGACCCGTCTAATCCACAGGCATTACCACTGATTCACGTTGACGAGCCGACATTACAAATGAATTTCTCTGTAAATGACAGTCCGTTTGCGGGAACTGAAGGAAAATTTGTCACCTCACGTCAGATAAGAAAACGCCTTTATGACGAATTGGAAAAGAACGTAAGTTTGAGGGTTGAAGATACTGATTCAACAGACTGTTTCAAGGTTTCAGGACGCGGAGAACTCCATTTGAGTATTCTTATTGAAACAATGCGCCGTGAAGGTTATGAATTTTCGGTATCAAAACCGGAGGTTATATTTAAAGAAATCAACGGGGAACAATGCGAACCTTTTGAAAATCTTATAATTGATGTTCCCGAAGAATACGCCGGCTCCGCTATTGAAAGATTATCGGGCAGAAAAGCCGAAATGAAAGATATGCAGACATCAAAAGGCAGAACAAATTTAACATTTCATATTCCGGCAAGAGGTCTTATCGGCTTCAGAAGTGAATTTATAAGAATGACAAGAGGGGAAGGAATTATGTATCATACCTTCCTGCATTACAGACCTTATGCGGGTGATATTCCAAGACAAAGAAGCGGCTCTATTATTGCTCACGAACAGGGAGAGGCAATTCCTTACGCTTTGGCTCAATACGAAGACCGCGGAGTTTTCTTCGTAACCCCGAAAACAAAGGTTTACAGAGGAATGATTATAGGTGAATGCAACAAACCGCAGGACATTTGCGTAAATATCTGTAAAACAAAACGTCTGACTAATATGAGAAGTTCAACCGCTGATGTTATGGTGACTTTGCAGGCTCCAAAAATTCTGTCACTTGAAGAAGCGTTAGAATACATCGGCGATGAGGAACTTGTTGAAATTACCCCCGAAAATATCAGACTCAGAAAAGCCGATTTGAACAAAAAAATATACAACTAATATGTTGTGCTTTCAGCCCAACGATAAAAGACTTATGCAGCGGCATTAAATTCGTGATACTGTTGTTTAAAATCATCAACAGCAATTGCACCTGTTTTTACTGCTTTATTTACGCCTGTTATAAGAACAAAGAATGCCAACGCTCCGCCTGTGAAACCGATAAGTTTTTTACCAAGCGGAGATTCCATAACAGATTTAACAAATTTCGGCAACTTCAATTTTCCGAGGCGTTCTGATATATCTCTTGTAAACATCTGAATATTTGCTTTAAATTCAGCCCACAAACCCGTTGCAGCTTTTGAATTTTTATTCACTGCCTGAGTTGTATGCTGAACATTCTCCATAACATGATTCAGTTTGTTTTCAAGTGTACCAACCTTCATGCCTTTTTTACCGGCAACTCTTGTTGCCGTTGTAGATAAACCCGCAGCACCACCAACACCCGCCGCTACCTGTTCCTGCTGTTGTTTGCGATGTTCTCTCTCCGCAGGAGAAATCGGAGTCTTTCTGATCTGTATATTAGAAGATATTGCCTTAATCTCTGCCATACTAATCGTCAAACTCCTCATCCAAATCAACATCTTCACTTTCTCTGACTTCTGCCGCCAAATCCGGTTCATCATCAGCAACATCGTCAACATAGGAATCATCATAATCCTGTGAAGCCTGTTCTTTTATTTTGTTTTTCTTATCTTCGCTAATTGTTGCGCTATATGCACCGGCAGCACCGGCACCAACACCGAGAGTAACAGATGTGCCTTTTGCAACTTTGTCATAAATTTCGCTTGTGGTTTTATTCGTAAACGGCTCTGCAACTTTTTTAGCACCTGATGCTATAAGCGAGCCGATATATTTAAATGCTTTTCCGACATATTCAAAACCTTTAACCACATATTTTCCGAACGAATTATTTCTCATTTTTTCAACGAAATTAGATACTTCTTCCGCAAATTTTGAATCTTTTATGGCTTTTATTCCATTTTGGTAGAGTTCGGAAATCTTTTTGCCTGATGCTTTTATTCCGCGGCCTATTGATTTCAGTGCATTTTTAACGTGTTTGCCAAAATTAGTTTGTAGCCCTTTCAAAACGGAGGATTTCAAAACTTTTGAACCTTTTGAAGCACCCCATGCAACAGCCCAGCCTTCAAGCAGAGCCTCGGATATTACACGAAAACCTTTCATTACGGCACGAAATCCTTTCGGTGTATCGGTATTCTTTGACATATCGTCAAATTCCTGCGCCTGCTTTTTGTAGTAATCAACTTTTTGTTGATAAAAAGCATCACGCTCTTTGTCTTTTATCGCATCAATATCGATTTCTTTAGCTCTAAATGTTACCGATGATTTTGAAAAATTTGATAACCCTGGTTGTACTGTTAACATGCCGTATCTCCACTACCTTATAAGTTTTCACTCGTATAATACACGTGAAAAAAATTTTTTGCTAACACTATTCAGAACCATTAACAAAATGTTACATTCTGCCCTTATATTATTTCACATTCAGACACTTTTGTAAAGTGTAAAACAGAAAAAATTTAATGAAATTAAATAGATTTCATCCCCTGATATGAGTTTCTTTTCAAAAATTCTCTGTCAATTTTATTCAGACAGTCTAATTTTGCCCCGAGCCAGCGGGGTGCGATAAGATTTTTCTTTAAACCGTTACCTGCAAGACGATGAATTGTTGTTTCTTTTGGCAGAATTTCAAGAAAATCACACACCAAATTTACATATTCATCCTCACTCATAAAATCAATCTTTCCGATTTCATACAAATTCGCAAGACGGGTACCCTTTAATGCACACAACATGTGAATTTTTACTCCATCGACTTTCAACTCTGCAAGTTTTTCAGCCGTCTGTAAAATCTCATCACGGGTTTCCCATAAGCCAAAAATCACATGCACACAAACATTTAACCCTTTTTCTTTTGACATTTCATAGGCTCTTAAAAAGCATTCAAAATTGTGGCCTCTGTTGATTTTTTTGAGAGTTTTATTATGAACTGACTGCAAACCGTACTCAATCCACGTATAATAATCTTTTGAAATGTCGGATAACAGAGATAATTTCTCATCATCAACACAGTCTGGACGGGTACCGACAGACAGTCCGACAACATCGGGATGTTTGAGCGCAGATTTATAAATAACTTCAAGTTCATTTACGGGTTTATATGTGTTAGAATAAGCCTGAAAATAAGACATAAATTTCTCTGCTTTGAATCTGTCATGCAAAGTTTTTGCACCGATTTCAACCTGCTGCTCTACGGATAAAATATTTGAATGCGCCTGAGAAAAACTTCCACCGTCATCACAAAAAATACAACCGCCCGAAGAAATCGTACCATCTCTGTTTGGGCAGGAAAACCCTGCGTCTATCGTAATCTTATAGACTTTTGCCCCAAACTTATTTTTCAAATACGCACTGAACTGGTTGTATCTTTTATCTGTATTATTAAACATTTGGCAAATTATTTGTCGTCATCTTCGTCATAAATCGGATAAACGTAGTGTTCTCCGCAATTAGGACAAACAACTTCCTGCTGTTTACCGTCTTCCAATTTTGCAACTTCAAATAAACATTTGCAGCCTGACTGAACACATCTTACAGCCCATGTGGGTCTTATTAATCTTGCCATATTAAATCCCTCTTTTCTATACTCTACATAAAGATTTTATCATTGAATTTGTTATTGTGCAAGCAAAAATGTCATGTTTGTAGTAATCTTAAAAAAGAGGTAAAAATGCAATTCATAGACAAGGCAAAAATCAAGATTAGTTCAGGCAAAGGCGGAAACGGCGTTGTTGCCTGGCGCAGAGAAAAATACGTTGACAAAGGAGGCCCAGCAGGTGGTGACGGCGGAAACGGCGGCAGCGTATATTTAATTGCCGATGAAGGTTTATCAACCTTGTTAGATTTCACATATCGTTCAATATTTAAAGCCGATAACGGCGAAAACGGTTTCAAAAAAAGTATGCACGGAAAAAGTGCAAAAGATTTATATATAAAAGTTCCCGCAGGAACTATTGTTAAAGATTTGAAAAGCGGAAACATAATTGCTGATTTAACCGAGCACGAGCAAACGGTTCTGGTTGCCAAAGGCGGCAGAGGGGGAAGGGGAAACACTCATTTTTGCACCCCGCAAAACAGAGCCCCTCAATATTGCGAACCTGGAGAGCCCGGAATAGACCGTGAATTACAACTTGAATTAAAACTTTTGGCGGATGTCGGACTTTTAGGGATGCCAAATGCGGGTAAATCAACCTTTATCAGCAGAGTTTCCGCAGCAAAACCCAAAATTGCGGATTATCCTTTCACAACAATTGTTCCGAATTTGGGTGTTGTCAAAAAATCATCAGGGGACGGGTACGTTATAGCAGATATTCCCGGATTAATTGAGGGTGCATCGGAAGGTGTCGGACTCGGATATGATTTTCTCCGCCACGTTGAGCGCTGCAGATTTTTACTCCATATTGTTGACGGAACGGCAGAAAACCCCATCGAAAATTACAAAGTTATAAATTCCGAGCTGGCTAAATATTCGCAAAAACTTGCAGCTCTGTACCAAATTGTTGCAATAAACAAAAAAGATGCAATTGAACCCGAAAGATTAACAGAAATTCTTAAAGAATTTGAAACTCTTGGGGTAAAACCCTTTGTAATTTCTGCGGTTACCGGAGAAAATCTTGAAGAATTGAAATACGAACTGGAAGAAAAAGTTAATACAATAGAAAAACCGCAATCTGAAGTTACCGTAACAGAGGACACCGCAGCGACCGACAATGATGACGGTTACTGGAATGTCCAAAAGATTAACAAAGACACATTTGTTGTAACAGGCGGAAGAATTATAAGAATTTCGCAGGTTACAGACCAGAGAAGCACAGAACAGGTTGTACGCCTCCAAAATATTATGATTGGTATGGGAATAATGGACGAAATAAAACGATTGGGAGTCCAAAACGGAGATACCATCATTGTAGGCAAATTAGAACTTGAATATTGGGATGATGAAGTTTACAAATAATTTGACTGTAAAGCAAATCGGCAGGTAAATAATCTGAAAATTTATCTTAATTATTGTAACAATGACGGTTATTTCAGATATTTACCAACCTTTGTTTGTGCTAAAATTTAATCAATAGACAAGGAGAGATTATAATGGTTGAACAAGAATTAAGAGATAAATACGAAGTTGTTATAGGGCTTGAAGTTCACGCCCAGTTAAAGACTAAAACAAAGATTTTTGCGCCCGACCCTAACATTTTCGGTCAGGAGCCGAACAGTTTAACAAGTCCGATTACACTCGGGATGCCCGGAGTTTTACCGGTTCTTAACAAAGAAGCAGTTAATATGGGTATTATGGCAGGTCTTGCACTCAATTGCGAAATTCCCGCAAGATGTAAATTTGACAGAAAACAATATTTTTATCCCGACCTTCCGAAAGGTTATCAGATTTCACAATATGACGAACCTATTTGTGTAAACGGACATATTGATATAAACGGAAAAAGAATCGGCATTACAAGAGCTCACCTTGAAGAGGATGCGGGAAAACTTGTTCACGCAGGAGCAGATGGTCTTGCAGGGTCAAGTTATTCATTAGTTGACCTCAACAGAGCAGGAACTCCCCTTCTTGAAATCGTATCGGAACCAGATATGAGAAGTTCTGATGAAGCAAGAAGTTATATGGAAGAACTCAGAAACATCGTTCGCTATGTCGGAGTTTGTGATGGTAACCTTGAAGAAGGTTCTATGAGATGCGATGCAAACATCTCAATTATGCCGAAAGGCTCAAAAGAATTTGGTACCCGTGCGGAAATCAAAAACGTAAACAGTTTCTCTGCACTGCAAAGAGCAATAGAATACGAAATTGACAGACAAATTGAAATCGTTGAAGAAGGCGGGAAAGTCGTTCAGGAAACAAGACTGTGGGATGACAATTCAAGAGAAACACGTTCAATGAGAGGGAAAGAAGATGCCCACGATTACAGATATTTCCCCGAACCCGACCTTATGCCGCTTGAAATTTCAAGAGAATGGGTTGAAGAAATCCGCTCAAAAATGCCCGAACTTCCTGCCGCAAAACGTGCGAGATATCAGGGACTCGGTTTAAGCGAATACGATGCAAACGTTATCGTTGAACAGATGGGACTTGCTCTGTTCTTTGACAAAGTTCTTGAACTCGGGGCTAATCCAAAAACCGCAGTTAACTTCATTATGGGTGAAATTGCCGCATACCTGAAAGAAAACCACATAGAAATTTCTGAAACAAAACTAACACCGGAAAATCTTGCCGAACTTATAAGTCTGATAGAAAAGGGTACCATTTCAAATAATATCGGTAAACAAATTCTTGTTGAAGATATGATTACAAACGGAGAAAAAGCATCCGCTATCGTTGAAAGAAAAGGGTTAAGCCAGATTTCAGATGAGGGCGCAATTAAAGAACTTGTACAAAAAGTTGTTGATGCTCATCCTGCAGAAGTTGAAGCGTACAAAAACGGTAAAACAAACCTGATAGGCTTCTTTGTCGGTCAGGTTATGAAAGAAACCAAAGGCAGAGCAAATCCGAAATCAGTTAACGAAATTCTGAGAAGCATTATCGGATAGCAAAATACTAATATGACAATCTTCAATAAAAAAAGCAAAACTTGTATGGAAGAAGAAATTTTTGAGCAATCCAAGATTGCTCAGGCTATTCTTGATGCATACATTGACGAAAACAATGAAATAAATATTGAAATTCCGACAGGGATAAACCGCATAATCATTGTTGCAAGCGGTTCTTCTTATCATTGTGCAAGATATTCTGCAGAACTTTTCGGGACAATTTCAAAAATTGAAGCCCGTGCAGTGTATTCAAGCGAATTTCTGCTGGAAGATACTATCCCGCATCAGGATGATTTGTTATACATTTTTATAACTCAGTCAGGAGAAACAACCGACACAAACAGCGCTCTTGAAAAAGCAAAACAGTTCGGGGTAAAAACTCTTTGTATAACAAATAAAGAAAATTCCACTATTTGGAATGCGGCAGACTATAAAGTTGCCTGCCACGCAGGAGAAGAAAAAAGTATAGCTGCAACCAAATCTTTTATTTCTCAACTTTTCTGTGCAACACTTTTAGCCCTGAAATTTGCAAAAGAAAAGGGAGAAGAAGTCAGAAATAACATTATTGACATAAAAGCAATTCCCGAAATTATTAATAAGACTTATGAACTTCAGCCAAGAATTAAACAACTGGCAAAATTTCTGGCAAAATATAAAAACATTATAATAACGGCTGACGGACATTCTTATGCTCTTGCAAAAGAAGCATCTTTGAAAATCAAAGAAACTTCATATATCAACGTAACCTCGGCAATACTCGGGGAATTTATGCACGGTCACGTTGCAGTTTTGAATAACAGAAGTTCGGTTTTGGTTTATATAACAAATTCAACACTTTCATATACGGCAATTAAAAATCTTGCAAAAATCAAAGAAAGTTACAACCCGCCTATATTTTTAATCGGCAACCGCTCAAATCAGGTTAAATCAACATATAATCTGAATATAGAATGCGAAAAACCGATTATAAAAACTTTTTCAATTGCCGTAATGATTCAGCTTTTGGCACTTGAAACTGCTCTGCGTCTTAAACGTAACGTTGACAAACCGCACGGGTTGAATAAAGTTGTTAAATAAAAGGGGTAAAAGGATATGTATATTCACTCAATTTCTGCATTTCACGGGGCAAAACCGAATTTCTTACAACAAAAAAGAAGAAAAGATAACACGGACAGAGCGGTAACAGTTCAGGATTTATACGATATGGAAGACCGTATAAACAGTAAAATAAAAAGACAAAACCAAAAATTACTCGAAATGGAAAACCGTATTGACAGTTATAACGAAAACCTTATGACAGAACAGAACAAATTATTGGGAAATGCGTTAGGTGACATTACTAATCTGATATATTTTCGTCCGCTTGCAAGTTCGCATGACTATTACAAAGCGGCTCAAAAATCGTCAAAAATCGTTAAAAATAATGGAGTTCAGTAATAAAAAAAGGTTGCGCCATACGGCACAACCTTTTTATTACTTAGGTTCAGGATATTTCCTGATTTATCCTTATAATTTTTCAGCAACCATCAAAGTTGTTTCAGCAAGTCTTGTTGAATAACCCATTTCGTTATCATACCAAGAAATGATTTTAACCTGATTTCCGCCCATTACACGAGTTAATAAAGCATCAACGGTTGATGATTGAGAAGTACCAACATAATCAGATGATACTAACGGTTCTTCTGTATAGCAAAGAACGTGTCCGTCAGCACCTGCTTTTAATGCTGCATTAACTTCTTCAACAGTTACGTCTTTTGAAAGTTCAAATACAACGTCAACCAAAGATACATCCGGGGTCGGAACTCTCATAGCGAAACCGTCCAATTTACCTTTCAATTGAGGTAATACCAAAGCAACAGCTTTTGCAGCACCTGTTTTTGTAGGAACAATGTTCAAAGCACCTGCTCTTGCACGACGAGGATCTTTGTGACCTGCGTCTAAAATTCTCTGGTCACCTGTGTATGAGTGAACTGTTGTCATCAAACCTTTAACAATACCGAATTTTTCATCGATAACCTTAGCAACAGGAGCCAAGCAGTTTGTTGTACAAGATGCCATTGAAATTACGTTGTGGTTTGCAGGATCATATTCCTTATCGTTAACGCCCAAAACGATTGTTTTGTCTTCGTTTGTTGCAGGAGCGGAAATGATAACTTTTTTAGCACCTGCATCAATGTGAGCGTGAGCTTTTGTTGCATCTGTGAAGAAACCTGTTGATTCAACAACAACTTCTACACCTAATTCTCTCCAAGGTAATTGTGCCGGATCTTTTTCAGCGAAAAATTTGATTTTCTTACCGTTTACGATGATACCTTCATCATAAGCTTCAACTGTACCGTCAAATTTACCCATAACTGAGTCATATTTGAAAATTCTTGCAGCATCTTCCGGTTTAAGTCCGGGGTCGTTGATTGCTACATAATCAATCTTATCAAAGATACCTTCTCTGATAGCTGCTCTTAATGTGTTTCTTCCGATTCTTCCGAATCCGTTAATAGCTACTTTTCTTGCCATAAGTTTTTACTCCTTCTTATGTATAAATTACTACTATAACACTCAGATAGTATCACCAACATAAAAAGTAATCAAGTGGTTGATTTGTCTTTATTTTTAAGCGGTTAAACCTCCTCAGGCAGAAACATCGGCGATTTTTCAAGAAGTTCTCTCGTATGTTCATAACAGCAACTTTTATTAGTTAAAACCTGATACTGACGAATAATATTTAAAACATCGTCTGTCGTCAATTTAATAATTCTTCTTTTTCCGTTAATAATTTTAGCCATAAAAAACCTCCTGACATCTCTGTCGGAGGTTTTTTACAAAAACTTTAATTCAATCATTTATAGGGTTTATAAATAGTTGTTATTATCTCAGACTATTTTATAATGCTGCCGGGAGTACCAAGTCCGAAGAAACTTTTGATAAATTCATAGGCTGAATAAATACCAAGACCGCCCGCACAAATTTTGGAGGCTTTTCCTGGGGCAAACAAAGCACCCAAAGACAAGCCCAGAGGTACAACATGAGATACCAGCATTGTGCAGAAACCTTTTACATATCCGATTGGAGTGTTAATAAAACGTTTCCAGCCCTGATCCATTTCCATTTGATACGCAAGATTTCTCACCTTTTCCTGAGAACGGCTCATACTTGTCAAATACATATCATTATTCAGATAATATGCGGTATTTTTGGCATCACGCTCACTTGCATAGGTATCTGCCTGAATTTTACCCACATTATGAGCATCATAGGCTATAATACCAAGTCCTGCCAGACCTACGGCACCGGTTAAGAGCCTGCTTTTACTCATACTTTTGATAGATGTTAACATTCCGCTTAGTTTCATTAGATTTTCGTACCTTCCGGTTTAAAAGTTTCACTCATTTCATTTGGTTTCTTGTCGGATTTTTCTTTTACTTCAAATTCTTTTTCAACCTGTCTGCCTGACATCTTGAGTAAGATGTTGCTTGCATCTGCGGCTTCCTGATTTAACGGGTCATTGTTGTTTGCCTGCATTTTCTGAAGTACTCCGACAGTATAATCATCACCCTTGCAAATTCTTCCTTCTAACGCTGCCAACGCCAAGAATCTTATATCTCTTGACGGGTCTTGAAGCATTTTATTTACAAGAGCGTTTAAGGCTTTATCATCGTATCTTGAATCATCTTCTTCAAGTCTTGCATAGACTTCTTTTGCGGCATTCAGTCTTACCTGTTTATCCTGACTGTTCAGATATGTTTCAAGATTTCTGATATAATCATCCGTTAATTCAACAATTTTTCGTTTTTCGGTTTTCTTTTTATCGTTTCCGCTATTTGAATTGTCTATTGTTGTATTGTTATTTGTAACATTATTGCTGTTGTTACCGTTTCCTATTGTACCGTTGTTTGTTCCCGAATTTACATTACCGTCAATAGTTCCGTTGTTTGTGTTATTACCGGTTTGTCCGACACCGCTGTTATTTCCGTTAGCGCCCGTACCGCCCGTTCCGTTGGCACCTGTTCCGTTTGCGCCTGAATTATTAACTCCGTTATCATTCCCTATTGTTCCGTTATTTGTGCCGGTGTTCACATTCCCGCCTATTGTACCGTTATTGGTATTGTCGCCGTGCTGACCGACACCTGAATTATTCGGATATAATTTTCCGTCGGGACCGATAGAATTTGTATAATAACCTGACGGATAACAGGGTGCATTTACGTTGTAAGTCGGAGCAGCCCCAGGAGTTCCGACAGAAGGATTAAATATCTGAATATTTACACCGCTTGCTGATGAGGGAATCTGCATTGTCTGTGCGGAAGTCTGATATTGAGGATACATATTTTGAGGGGATACATATCCCGCGGGATAATGAGCAGGCTGAGTTACAGGACAACAGTCCGCTGCCTTAGGCTGAGTTTGAACCTGAGAAGTTGCCTGTGCCTGAACGCTTTGTGTTATCGGCTGACAACAACATGGTGGCAACTGTTGAGTTATATTGTTATTTTGTCCCGTTACTTGCATAACATGTCCTACTACCTGTATATTACCTAATTTAATAAAGTAATTAACAGATAATAATTTGCGTATTTTGTAAACAAATATTAAGCAAGTAAACTACAAACCCAGTTTAATAAGTTTTGAACGGTAAAACTCAACATTAATATTCAGATTTTCACCAATATTAAGTAAAGTTCTTATAAATCTCACCTCACGCTCTGAGGGATTACCCTTATTATTTGAAAGAATATCGCCAATTCTGTGGTAAATTTTATTAAAGTAAATATTTTGAGCTTCCGCAATATCAATCTGCAAATCAAGTTTTCCGATAATATCAAACAGGTCAATGATAGCATCTGCCTGCTGAATTTCGAAACTCTTAGTCAAACGTTTTAAATTAGTAATAACTTTCTTTGAAAAGAGTTGATTTGACTGTGTTTTATCAATTTCTATATCAATTTTCTTTGCTTCATAATTTATATCAACTATCTGCTGAATAATATTTTCCTCAACAAAACCATCGGTATTTTCAAGTAAATCATTAAAACGACTGCTCAAGGCATAACCTGCCGAAATTTTAAACTCATTAGGAATTTCAAGTCCGAGATTTTGCATATGATAAATTGAGCCTTTACCTTCTTCATACATATCCTTATATGTTTCAGCAAATTTTGCCAGTTTGTCTTTCAAAAGTATCTGAAGAATTTTCTTTCTTTCTTCAATAAATATATCCTTTAACGTAAAATATTCTTTTCCGAATTTTTCATCCAACGCTCTGATTATTTCTGTCATAGGAGAAAGCATAAATGTTTTTATCAATGACACCTTCAAGTCCTGATATTCGGTATTATTTGAAAATTCTTTTATTGCACAATGAAAATCTCCACCGGTATACTGCATCAATGCAAACATAAGATTTGACTTTTCCAATGTAACTTTTGAACGAATTTCAATATTGCCGACTATAAAATTAGAATTACCTTTTGATACTCTTTTGTAATCACAGCGTTTAACAGTATAACAATACACATCTTCATCATCTTCAAACTCTTGATAGATTGAAGAAACCGCCCATAAACATGCTATCTGCTTTGAAGTAACAACCGATGGTTTTACAAACCTTTCATAAATATCCTTACCGGTACCAAATTCAGAAATATTACTTTTTGCCCGTGACAATATGTCAAGAAATTTATCTTCATAATTTTCATTGGTAAAATTGGCTACAAGCTGTAAAGCCCTTGCTGCATATTTCATTATTTGTACGGTTTCAATACCTGAAATTTCCGAGAAAAACCAGCCGCAGCTCGTGTACATTAAAAGAGCCTGACGCTGAATTTCAAGAAGCTCCATACCTCTGACTTTTTCTTCTTCTGTCAAATCTTCATTAAAATGTGCCTTTTGAAAAGCCCTGATTTTGGAATATGTTCTGTCCAAAATAACGTCAATGTATTCGTTACGAACATCCCAGACATCTTTGTTAAAATATTTTTTACCCTCTTTTTCAAAAACATCCGCAAGTTTATCACGAAGATAATCAAGCGCATGGCGCAGATGTTCTCTCCATTTCTGATTCCATCCGGGATGTCCGCCGGTTGAGCATCCGCAATCTTCTTTCCATCTGCCGACACCATGAAAACAACTCCACGATGAAGCCTGTTTAATATCAACATCATAATCACTTTTGTATTTTTCAAGATATTCGGCATAATTTGTAATTTTAAAACCCTCATCCTCAGCCTTGATTTTAAGGACATAGGAAAGCGCCATATCTCCGAATTTTGTATGGTGACCGTAACTTTCACCATCCGTTGCAATATTTACAAGCTGAGGATAATCTCTCAGCTCGGAAACACCCTCTTTCAGACGTTTAATAAATTTATTACCATCTGTTAAGAGTTCATCAAACGCAACAGAACGTGAAATTGCCCCATCATAGAAGAATAAGTCTATTGATTTTGTCGGGTCACATTTGAGGGTATATTCATAAGAACGTGCAGGGTCAATATTTCCCCAGCTTACATCCTGCCATTCTCTTGTTGATGATTTTTTAACCTTTAATGCCTGATAGGGCGATAATACGGTAAATTTAATACCGTTATCAACCAAAACCTTCAGGGTTTCATCATCAACTGCGGTTTCCGCAAGCCACATGCCCTCAGGCTTACGGCCAAAACGATATTCAAAATCTTTTATACCCCACTTTACCTGAGTAACTTTATCGTTATAATTTGCAAGAGGCATAATTATATGGTTATATACCTGAGCCAGAGCATTACCATGCCCGTTATGGCGGGAAATACTTGCAATATCCGCTTTAACTATTCTTTCATAAGTTAAGGGGGCAAATTCCTCCATCCACGACAGTAAAGTCGGACCGAAGTTAAAACTCATATACTCATAGTTATTAACAATATCAAGAATACGATTTTTGCTGTCAACTATTCTTGAAACAGAATTTGGATTATAACATTCCTTGCATATACGTTCATTCCAGTCGTGAAACGGAAGCGCACTATCCTGAAGTTCAATAGCCTCGAGCCACGGATTTTCTCTGGGCGGCTGATAAAAATGCCCGTGTATTGTTAAAAACTTTTCCTGAGTAGAATTATTTGCCATAACCTTTATCCATACCTATAAACTAATTCCTGCAATAAACGACACTATTTTTTATTTTCGTCTTTTTTAACTTTATTTACAACCTTGAATTCAGCAACATCCATCCAAGGATCACCGAGCGCGGTTGAAAATACTTTTCCGCAAAATTCAATTTCATCCCCTGCATCAAGGTCAATATTTTTTTCTGCAACTTCTTTTTTCAAGAAGATTTTAAACTCCGAAAGCGGGATATTGTGATTTGTAATATCAGGTCTTTGAATTAAAAATGAAATATATTTTTCATGCGGCCTGTTAACCGGCGGATAATCAAGCCCTAATGTTGAAAACTTATCAAATTTTGCACGAATACGAATATTTCTGTTCAAATACCTTGAAGGATTTGAAACTACATCCAAAGCATTGACCTGAAGATATTGAATTTGCGGACCCGATGGTGCAGAAACAGTTGCCGGTGCCGCTGCGGTTTTTGAATATACTGTGAAGGAACCCGCACAAATACCCAATGATAATATTATAGCCAATGCCGTTACTTTTAATTTTTTCATTTTATAACCTCTTATTCAAACATTCTGTCGTTCAATTACATTCTATCACATATTTAAAATAAATAAAACTATACTGAACGGTATGTAACAAACTTTCAAAATTTTAATAAAATTGTAAATTAATGTAACAATTTCCTTCTGAAAACTAAAGATTACAATAAATAATACCGATAAAAATGATGTGGTTACGAAAATGAAAAGAGGTCAAAAAATGGATTCAGAAACAAGATTAATTGCACATAAGGATAATCCCTATAAAGAGATGAATTCTTATTTTATCGTTTCAAAAGATGAAACAGTTTCAGACGAAGAACTTGAAAGAGTAATCGGAATTATCGATGAATCAGGTTCTGAGGTCTCATGTACATTTGACAAATTTGTTGAAATATTTGATAAGGAGGGCTTAACCGGATTTATTCTATAAATTGAATATACAGTATGAAAAAGATTAAAGAGGAACTATATGTTCCTCTTTTTTTATGCAGAATATTTTTTTACCATATCTTCAACATAAAAATTTCGTTTCACTCTTTTTCTTAACAACTGCATCAATTTTGGACAATCTCTGTCCATAAGTTCAATTATTGCGTTATAGGTGGCCTCAGCATAAGACTCACAACCCTTAACATCATTTCTGACGGAATTTCTGCCGAGAGTAAAACTTGAGAACAAAACACCCCCGTGCTGTCCGTGAACGATTAATATATCTCCCCCTTTTACATTGGACAAACTGTTTAAAGCACCGTCAAGATAAGGAAGTTTATCGTGTTCTGCTGCATATTCTATTACTTCCCTTAAAGCATTATTATGGTTATAAAATTTTATTCCAAAAGAGGTTTGCGCCGGATAACGTGATATTTCCATATAAATCCTTTCAGTTTTTCATAGAAAAAACCATAAAAATAAAATTTGCTAAAATATTACAAAATTTTATGATACTATAAACCTATGACGGATTTTAAGCATTATACGGTTATGAAAAACGAAGCAGTTGATGCTCTTGCGTGCAAAAGCGGACTTATTTATGTTGACTGCACATTAGGAGGAGGAGGGCACAGCGAACTCATTTTGAAAAGGATTTCTCCGAATGGAAAACTGATTTCCTTTGATATTGACCAAGATGCCATTGATGCCGCAACAGAACGTCTGAAAGAATACAAAAACATTACAATTGTAAAAAACTCATATACCAATATCAAACAGGTTTTAAAAGATTTGGGGATTCAAAAGATTACAGGCGGAGTTTTATTTGATTTGGGGGCTTCTTATCACCAACTTACAAAACAGGAAAGAGGTTTTTCATTCTCAAAAGAAGCCCCGCTTGATATGAGATTCAACAAAGATTCGGATTTTTCCGCCTATGATGTTGTAAACAAATATAAAGAAGATGAACTTGTTAAAATATTTTCGGAATACGGAGAAGAACGTTTTTCAAAAAGAATTGCAAAAGCAATCGCTGAAAAAAGAAAAATAGCCCCAATAAAGACTACGACTGAATTAGCAGAGCTAATAGTATCAGCAACGCCTAAGATAAAATCAAATATCCACCCTGCCACAAGAGTTTTTCAGGCGATAAGAATTGAAGTTAATCATGAGTTACAAAATGTTAAAAACACATTAAATGATGTATTGGATTTATTAGATTTTGGTGCTATAATAAGTGTGATAAGTTTTCATTCATTAGAGGACAGGGTAGTAAAACAGTTTTTTAAATATCATTCGACCCGGTGTCATTGCGAACCAAACCAAATGATATGCAATTGTCCGCCTCCCGTACTGGAATTGGTAAACAAAAAACCGATAACCGCAACGGAGCAGGAAATAAATGAAAACCCGCCTTCAAGAAGTGCAAAGTTAAGAATTGCAAGATGTATCAGAAGGTAAGAGAGTAACAATAAAATATGTTTGGCAGGGGATTAATTTGAATACAGCAAGAGTTAAAATTGAAGAGTACGGCTACAACAGGACAGGTTATGCAACATCGCCGGTAAAAGAAGACCATTCAGTTATTGAAGGTTCATTTTATCAGCAAAAGCCGATGACTGTTCCCGAAATGATTAACAGAAGAATCAATAAAACTCTTTGTTTCTTTCTTGGTGTAGCTATTTCGATAACTTTTGTGAGTTATTATATTGCGATGAATTATGAAGCCAAACTAAACAATTTGGATAATGAAATTGTAAGATTAAACTCTGAAAATCAGGATTTACAGGCGGAGTTAGACCGCTATAAATCATTCAATAATGTAGATAATAAAATTGAAGAATTTAACCTTCTTCAAAAAGCGGAAAAAGTAATAGAAGTAACAGCCCTTAATTCGGATTCCGATATCAAAACGGTTGCCGTTCCCGTTAAAACAGCAGCCAACAAATTTAACTGGGCAATTGGTTATTAATATCACCAACCACAAATTTTAACCTTCGTTATATCAACGAAGGAATTTAGTATGTGCAATATTTTAGATAATATTAAGTTATATTAAGATACTTTAGTTTTATATTTCCCATACTTTAGTATGATTTTATGAAAAATGTATTAAAGTTTTTAAAATTTGTGCCGTATAAGAATATATAAATACATGTACGAGAAGGAAATAATATGACCAAAGAAGAGAATAATAAGGTAGGAGTATCGCTGTTCGGCCAGAGTGAGTTTGCTGCGGGAAATGATCCCATTGAGGAAATGTTTGCACTAAACCTCGGTGATTTTATTGCAGAAACACTAATTTCAGAAGATTTTGCAAAAAAAATCAGCGTCAGCGCAAATAAGAAAGACCGAATAAAAAATCAACTTCGTGAACTTACCGATATATATTCATCTAAAAACACCCTCTGTATTCTTAACTTCACAACAGGTGAAGAACAGGCTATATATACCTCAATTGCTAAATCTATTATTCAGATGATAGAAGTTGAAGATTGTAAAATATATTTAATTAAAAACGATGAAATTGTACCTGTCGGCAATTCCGACAATGATACGGCATCTGCCGATATTTCACTCGCTGATTTGATATATGAAGATATTATAGAGAGAAACGACAGAATTTTCGTATCAATGAGAAGTGCAACTATGCCGGTCGGTATGATAGAAATCAAGTCAGAAAACACTCTTGAAAAAGATTTCACGGAACTTGTAATGAGCATTGCAAACCTTTTGGGAACAACAATTACATTACAGGCAGAAGTTGACAGAACAAACTTACTGATAGACAACCCTGATACAACAGAAATAGAACTAAAACAGGAAAGAGCGGAATTAACCGCACTAATCGGTGATTTGTGCGACTATCAGCAAAATTTTGTAGAAGCACTTGCAAACGCTGTTGACAGAAAAGGTCAATATACGGTTTCTCATTCAAGAAACACCGCAAAACTTGCAAGAAATATCTGCAAAAAACTGGGATTGAACGAAAAAACGACAGATTTGATATACTATGCGGGGCTATTACAAAATATCGGTAAGATAACATTACCCGAAAAAATATTTGCAACAAACGGGAAATTGTCACCGGAAGAACTCCAAAAAATTCAGAACCATACAAATATCGGAGTTAACCTTTTGATGAACATAAACTTCCTGTCAGAAGTTGTCCCATACATAACATATCAAACTGAACGAGTAGACGGTTCAGGCAGTCCGGAAGGATTAAAAGGACAATCAATTCCGCTGGGTTCAAGAATAATTGCAGTAGCCGATGCTTATTCTGCAATGACATCGGACAGACCGTACAGAAAAGCATTGGAACAAACACAGGCAATAGAAATTTTAACATCCGAAGTTGACAAAAAATGGGACAGAGATGTTGTAAATGCACTGATTCAATCCGTAAAATAGCAATATTAAAAGATTTTATACGGGTTTAATATATTATTCGGGTCAAAGATTTTCTTTATCTGACGCATATAGTCAAGTGCGCCTTTTTCAA